>JAICPX010000687.1 GCA_025929635.1 Chitinophagaceae bacterium | reverse complement strand
GGGCTACTTTCCGCTTGGATTACCAATTTACAACTTTTAATTTTCTATCCTCAATTTTAACCGGGAGCTTAACCAGCTATTCTTTATTGGCACTATCCAGTTATTTTCCAATTCCTCTTTTGTTTCAACAAGATTATTAAAGTATAAAGTATCGGACCTGATAAATCCATTGTCAAATGCATATTGAACTTGCGAAAGAGGTAACAGCTCTATCTTATCTTTTGTGACAAAAGCCAGGGCCGTTCTATCAAACATATTGACATTGAACTTTTGTTCAATGTCTTTTATCAATCGAACCGAACTATCAGTACTGCATCCGCTTACCCCCGTCGCTTTTTCATCGGCCATTAAAATGACGAATTGTCCAAAGAACAAATAAGCGGCGCCTTTTACAGGTACGCCATGTGATAACCATTTTGAAGTAAAATTATTCAGCAATTCTTCAACAGCCAGCGCTTCAGCTATGCTAAACAGCCTGCTGCTTTGATAGACCCACACACGACTATCGGGAGAAAAATCTTTATTGAGAAGATGTTTAAATTCAAGATTCATAAAGCAAAATTAAGCCAAAGAGGCGGCAACCAATTCTGCTATATCAAGTACTTCGACCGAACCTTCTTTTTCGGCATTTTTTACTCCATCCGTAAGCATCGTATTGCAAAAGGGGCAGGCAGCGGCAATGATGTTTGCACCTGTACCGATTGCCTCATTCGTTCTTTCAATGTTTACCCTTATTGTTCCCTTTTCTTCTTCTTTAAACATTTGGGCACCGCCGGCACCACAACAAAGTCCGTTAGATCTGCAGCGTTTCATCTCCACTAACGCTGCATCAAATGCTTCCAATACCTTTCTGGGTGCTTCATAAATATCATTTGCCCGGCCCAGGTAACAGCTATCATGATAGGTGATCTTCTTTCCTTTAAATGTATCACTCTCTTTCATTTTAATTTTTCCTTCATCGATCAGTTGCTGCAAAAAAACAGTGTGGTGAATTACTTCATAATTACCTCCCAGGGCAGGATACTCATTCTTAAGAATATTAAAACAATGGGGACACGCCGTTACGATCTTTTTAATACCATAATTATTCAAGGTCTGAATATTCTGGTACGCCATCATCTGGAACATGAACTCATTGCCAGCCCTGCGTGCGGGGTCGCCATTACACATTTCTTCCTTACCAAGAATTGCATAACTGATCCCGATCTTATTTAGAATAGTTACAAATGCTTTTGTGATCTTTTGTGCCCGTTGATCAAAACTACCGGCGCAGCCCACCCAAAATAAGATCTCGGGTTGTTTGCCTTCAGCAAAAAGTTCTGCAACGACAGGTACCTTCATAATGTTTTTAATAGAGAGATTTGTGCCGCAAAGAAACGAAAATGATACCGATACCATTAATATATCCAGAATCCACCTGAAGCCAAAATGGCAACAACAAGAAGAACGGCCAATGCTATCAATCCAAGTGTAACAAGACTAAGTATAATGGCAGTTTTTGCCTTTCCATCGTCAGGATTTTCTTTTTTGGCCTGTGAGCCCATCACCAAACCGATGATCGCCAGGG
>JAICPX010000072.1 GCA_025929635.1 Chitinophagaceae bacterium | reverse complement strand
GTCAGGTGGGCATCCTTTGTTAACGTCGCAGATGTCTCCACTATTACCTGGTCAGCGGTTGTGTTGACATTTACAACAATTGAATGGCCGGCTCTGATTGTTATCACCCCATCAGTTGATGTTGGGGGTAATGCGGCAACAACCCAGGTAACTCCGTCAAATCTTTCCCAGTTAGCAGCTACATCCCAATTCCCGGATTGCTTGCTACGGTAATCGCCTGCTGATTGCCCAGATACAAAAATGGTGATCAATGATGCCAGGGTGAATAGCAATAGTTTTGATTTCATAACAAATGCTTTTAAGTACGTTGATAAATGAGAACGTAATGATCCAGAAAGGATGAAAAGCTATGAGGAATCTGAGCGGGGTTTTTACGAATTGAGCAGGATGAGACAGAAAATTAGTAGTTGGGAAATCTATTTAGCGGAATCAAAGAGAAGTGATCTTCGCTAACAATTCTTCTTTTTTATTTCTGGCTACGTCGAGGCTGATATTGTGAGGCATTTCTACGATACAGCCATCAACCTTATTAATACGCTGGATATAATTCATGTTGATGAGATAAGAATGATGGATCCGGAAGAAATAAGGTTTATGTAAAATGTTTTCAAACTCCTTTAATGTTTTGGAAGCAATTACCTTTTTACCATCGGCGAGATGGATCTTCGTATAATTACTTTCTGCCGTGCAACATACTACCTCGTCAAATTTTATCACTTTGATATCTTCTGCCGTGTTAACCAGGAAACGTGATGAATCGGTTGGAGAATTCAATTGCTCTTGCAACACATGCATCTGTAACACCCTTTGCACCCTGTTACTTTTCATCCGTGCTTTTTCCAATGCCTCATATAATTTTTGTGATGAAACAGGCTTCAATAGGTAGGCAAGTGCACTGCATTCGATTGCTTTAATGGCATAATGACCATAAGCAGTGCAGAAAACGATTTCAGGTAGCGGTTCTTTTAATTGCCTGACCAATTCAAAGCCATTTCCGCCAGGCATCTCTATATCAAGAAAAAGCAGGTCAGGCTGATGGTTCTTTATCAGTTCTGAAGCATCGGCTATATTAGAAGCCGTACCAATTATATTAACATCGGGGTGGCTTTCTTTTAAAAGCAGTTCTAAAACTTCGCGGCTGTTTGCTTCGTCATCTATAATACAGGCGTTCAACATAAAACATATTTTAATCGATGGATATAAAGATGGTGACTTTTGTCCCTGTTGGCTCTGATTGTCTGTATAAATCCTCGACTACGATCTCCGGCAATTTTTCATTTTCTTTTTGCAGCAACTCCAATCTCTTTTTTGCGATCGTCATTCCATAACTTTTGTGTTTAGGACTCCTGCCCTTTTCCATTTCTGCGGCTTTAATTCTGCCGACACCATTGTCTTCTATAATACATTTTAAAAATCCATTTTGTTTCTCAAATTTCAATAACAGCTTTCCTCTTTCATTCTTATTCATCAAACCATGCCAGATGGCATTTTCCACATAAGGTTGAATGACCATGCCGGGCACTTCGAAAAAATCAGTTTGTAGATTGGGCGCAACTTCAATCTTGTATTCAAACTGGTCATCCAATCTTTGTTTTTCGAGGACAATATATTTTTCAAGCATGGTGATCTCTTCATCCAGTGCAACTCTGGTTTTTGACGAATTATCAAGAACATGACGCATTAGTTCAGAAAAATTCTGAAGGAACTCCAGTGCCTTTGCTTTTTCATTTTTCAAAACATATTTCTGGATCGAGTTCATGCAATTAAAGATGAAGTGCGGATTCATTTGAGCACTCAAAGCAGTTAACTGCACTTCGGCGAGCTGCTTGTTGAATTCCGATGTCATCTTTTCCTCTTTCTCATGTTGCAATTGCTGTGCATGTTTTGCTTGTTGTTGAAGTAACTCGTTTTTAAGCTTTCTTCTTTTTCGATGGTTACGCGAAAACGCCCATACCGCCACTAATACGAGCCCCAATGTGGTTGCCAGTAAAATGATAAATAATTTTTGATTGCGGGACAGTTTTTCCTTTAGTAGATTTTCATTTTGCAAGCCCGCAATGGTCGCTTCTTTTTTCTCTGTTTCAAATTGCAGCAATAGTCGCTGATAATTGTCATTGGTATTTTGCGTGGCAATACTATCCGCAGCATGTTTGTAAAGCGTAAGGAATTCTTCAGCCTCTTTATTCCTGTTCAGCCGCAGGTGACAGATAGCTAACAGGCGATACGTTTCGGGTATTGCATTCCTCGTCACATTTGAGAACGTAACACTTTCTTCAAGGTAAGGCAATGCCGCTGCCGGTTTGCCCGTTTCAAGCAAACCCATTGCGACATGAACCAACCCCACTTTTATGAAAACAGGTTCATTGATCATCCGGCTCAGGTGGATCATTTTTTGTCCGCCGGCTATAACGTCATTCCAACTTTTCTTTTCCCTCCAACTATTGCATTGATCCGAAAGAAAAATAATATCAAGCAAAGTATCCCGGGCGATCTTATTCAATTCAATCGCCTTTTGAAAATATTTTTGTGATAGTCCCGTTTCATTTTTCTCTTTATACAACTTACTGATCTCATAGTTGGCGTAGGCAGCCAGATCGAATTCACGTGTCCTTTCAAAAAATCCTGCACCAGGCAGATGCCATTCTAATGATTCATCCGGGTCCTTACCATCATGATTGATCGTTTCCCCAATCCGGTAGCGGCAATAAAAGATATTAAATGAGTCCTTTGATAATTCATATTGCTGTAATGCATTTTTATAATACCACAGGAGCGAATCGAGTCTCCAATTGATATAATAATAATCACCGATTCGTTTGTATACTTTAGCTAATCCCTTTGAGTCCCCGGATCGGGCCAAACCGGGGATCCGCGATCTGTATTCGTGTAGCTGAGCTGAATCTTTGATGGCATACTCCATGCCTTTTCCATCCTGGGAATACAATTGGTTTCCCAGGCACAAACCATATATCGCTATAATAAAGCGTAGTTTCTTCAAAGATGTCCAGGTTAAATTGTCCGAATCTTACCCAGAAATTAAGAATTCTTTGGAAGAAATGAGCCCGCTGCGGGATTTATTTAGCGGAATGCAGAACCCAGTTATTAAATAATGGGAAATAAATTCGGATACCATATCCCTCGTTCAGTGATCGGACCCATATTTGGAACAACATGATTTTGATCGAGGTCCTTGAACTTAATATTTTCAATTACATTTTTAAGTCGCGGCATTTCTTGTTTTCTAAACAACTGTTCCTTAATAAGGAGTATGGCATCATCCAATGAATAGGCGGTAACTCCAATAAATGATGCCAAACCGGAATAGCGATCTAGCTCAATCCAGTACGCTGTTAAGAGATTATTCATAGAAGTCATCCTCCGGCAAGTTCCATAATAGCATCATGTTCTTTATCAGTAACGGGCTGCACTGAAAGACGTCCAATCCGGACCAGCGCCATATTTGCAAGACGTTTGTCCTTTTTTATAACTTCAAGTGAAACGGGTTTCTTTAATTTCTTATGAACTTTCAGATCAACCGCAACCCACCGCTCATCATCAGTTGTCGGGTCCTGGTATGCTTGTTTAACTACCTTGGCGATACCAACTATTTCCAATCCTTCATTGCTATGATAAAAGAAAACTTCATCACCTTTCTTCATTGCATTTAAATGTAAGCGGGCTGCATAATTTTTCACACCGCTCCAAACGGTTTGCTTCTCTTCAGTAAATTTTTCCCAACTATATGCTTTTGGTTCCGACTTGACGAGCCAATACGCCATAATCATTGCAGATTTTATTCCGAAGGAACTCCTTCTGAGGATTTACGATTTCGGATTTGCCGAAGTTATTTCAAATTGAGTGAATATAAAGTCCCCTTTAGGGGATTTTGGGGGCTTGTTACCACCCACTGGCCAGCACATCCGCAATATGCATAGTTCTTAAGCTATACCCCTTATTCTTTATATAACCATCTAAGTGCATCAAACAGGAAAGATCAGTAGAGATAAGATAATTGGCTTTTGTCAGCAATGCATTTTCAACTTTCTGTTCTCCCATTCCAATTGAGATCGGCTCGAACTTAATGGCAAAGGTGCCGCCAAAACCGCAACAGGTTTCTACATCATTCATTTCATGAAGCTCTAATCCTTTTACATGGGACAACAATCTTCGCGGTTCATCTTTGATACGACATTCTCTTAAACCTGCACAGCTATCGTGATAAGTTGCTTTACCATTTAATACAGCACCGACATGCTCTACCTGCAAAACTTTCACCATAAACTCTGAGAACTCAAGCACTCTTTTACTTAATTCTTTCACTTCATTGTGAACTGAAGAGTTGTCAAGCAGCTTTGAATAATAATTCCGGACAAAACCTGCACAACTTGCACTGGGGGTCACCACATAATCGCTCCCATGGAAATCTTTTACAAATTTCATACATACTGTCCTTGCTTCATCCCAAAAACCTGCATTAAAAGCCGGCTGACCGCAACAAGTTTGCTTTGTATTATAAGTAACTGTGCAGCCAACTTTCTCCAGGACCCGTACCATATTAAATCCCGTTTGGGGATACAGCTGGTCGACAAAACATGGTATGAAGAGTTGTACGTTCAGGCGCTGAAGTAATTATTAATTATTGATTATTGATTACGCTCACTTAAATTGAGATTATTGCCAATGAAAATAATTAATGATTAATAATCAACGATAAATCATTTTCAAAGCAGTAATGGCTGCTTCCTCACCTTTATGCCCGTGTTTCCCTCCTATTCTCTCTCTTGCCTGTTCTTCATTGTCAACCGTCAATACACCAAAAATAGTGGGAACAGGTAGTAAGAGATTCAATTGAACAACACCATCGGTAATTGCCCTGCATACATAATCAAAATGCGGAGTGTCACCGCGAATAACACAAGCTAATGCAATAAAAGCATCGGCCTTTTTCTTCTTGCCGGCCTTTTCCCAATAGTTTTTTATGGCAAATGGAATTTCAAACGCACCCGGCACAGTGATCGTAACTATTTTTTTTATTTTATACCCTTCGAGCGTCCCCCTGCATCCATTTTCCAATTCATCAACAATGGCCGCATTCCATTCCGTTTTTACCATAACAACACAGGCATTCTTTTTAAGAATGCCTGCATCTATGTTTAATAATTTACTATTGCTAACTTCTGCCATCTTTACAAGATTCAAGGAACAAGGGTCTGGAAACAAGGTTCAATAATGTGTGGCTGGCGTGTTCTGCCATGAACTTAATCATATACACTCAGCCTTGCCAGAGACTTATCGGCATCAGTGGCAAATGGCGTATCATAAAACTTTTCCTTAACCTCTTTATACAGCTCAATCGCTTCTTTATTCTTACCCAGGTTGTTTGAAAGCTCCGCGGCAAAGTATAAAGCTTCGGCTGAATTATACCTGTCCTCAGGAAAATGATTTGCAGCTTTTTTATAGCTGGCAATAGCGTCATCGTTCTTCCCCAGTTCTGAATAGGCATCACCAAGTAATTTGTAGGCCCTTGCCTGGTAATTCCTGGCTGGACTTGAATATTCTTTTAATTGCTTAACCGCATTGTTAAAATCCCCGAGTCTCAAATAGCAATCGCCCGCATAAAAGCGGGCAAGACCGCCGGCTTTTGTATTACCATACTCCCTGATAACCCTGACAAAACCCCAGTTAATACCATCGCCATTCAGGGCTTTTTGTAAACTATCCATACGATAATACTCTTCAGCTTTGAACATTGCATCAATCGCTTTTTCAGCACGGGGTTTAACAATAAAGTTTCTATAACCCCACCAGCCACCAGCACCCAATACAATCACCGCAAGTACGATTGTGATCTGTTTTTGATAACGGGTCCAGAAATCCTGCGCCCTGGCAATTATTTCGTCACCGTCTGTCGCCGTCACCTTTTTCTTCTCAGCCATGTAAACTTGAAATTTAGAGTTAGAAATTTTGAATTTGAATTAATCAACTATGAAGGGATAATTTTTATCAACGTAAACATCTTTTAATACTTCATCATCATCAGGCCATGGGCTTTCTTCCGCAAACCTGACGGATTCGACAACTATTCCTTCCACTCTTTCATCGATCTTCTTAAGATCGTCTTCTGTTGCGAAACCGCCCGAAAGGATGGTATTTTTAACAGTTTGAAGAGGATCCTGGCCTTTATACTCATCCACTTCTTCCTTGCTGCGATATTTCTGCGGATCACTAATTGAATGACCTTTGTATCGATAGGTTTTCATTTCAAGAAGAGTTGGGCCTCCTTTTTCTCTTGCTCTTTTAACGGCTCTGCTCACGCTTTCATGAACGGCTTCTGCGCTCATCCCATTAATTGTATCAGCAGGCATCTCATATCCATCAGCCAGTTTATATATGTCAATTACATTACTGGTACGTTCGACCGAAGTGCCCATTGCATAATTGTTATTCTCGCAAATAAAAATTACAGGCAACTTCCATAACATGGCCAGGTTGAAGGTTTCATGCAAAATTCCCTGGCGTGCAGCCCCATCTCCAAAAAAGCAAAGTATTACATTGTCGGTACCCCGATACTGTTCGGCAAAAGCCAAACCAGCCCCGGTTCCAATTTGAGCCCCTACTATTCCGTGACCGCCCCAAAAACCAACTTCTCTTCCAAAGAAGTGCATACTTCCCCCCTTGCCTTTTGCACAACCGGTGGCCTTTCCATATAACTCAGCCATGCAACTATTTACGGGAACTCCCTTTGCGATCGCCAGTCCATGGTCGCGATAGGCCGTGATAAATCCATCCTCGGCACGGGTGGCAGTCATACAACCTGCAGCAATCGCTTCCTGGCCGGCATAAGAATGAAAGAAGCCCCGGATCTTACCTTCCATTTTGTACTTTTCCTCCGCCATCAATTCAAATTGGCGAATAAGCTGCATAAGCTCATACCAATAGAGATATGTTTCCTTGGAAAATTTGGTGGCCACAGGCTTCAGTGTTGGGGATGTTTCTGCCATAAATTAAGCGGGGGCAAAAATAAGGCAAAACGGGCAATTATTGATTTCGGATTTTAGATTTTGGATTGGCGTTTTTTGTGTGGTTTTCAGCTTTGTAGCCCAGGATTGGCTTTTGTTTCTTCGTGCTGACTTAGCCGTGATACTGTATCAGGTCTGGCCCGTATTTCCGGAGTCGTGAATTGTCAGTCGTTCATAGTGACGTAATCATTTTGATATAGGTACGATTCACGTCTCATGCCTTAAAAACTTAATATTGCAGCGATTGTTGAGACTACATTCCATATCACTTACTCAATTCAAAAACTACAGCAATCGTTCATTTCAATTCCATGAACGCATCGTCGGTATTTGCGGCAATAACGGCGTTGGTAAAACAAATTTGCTGGATGCCATTCACTATCTCTGTTTTACGAAAAGCTATTTTACAAGGGATGTGTTGAGCATTCAGAATGGTCAGCAGGGATTCAGAATTGATGGCGAACTCGACCTGAATGATAAAAAAGAAAAAGCCGTTTGCATTCTCCGGGAAACCGGTAAAAAAGAATTTTCTATAAACGATGGCGCCTATGAAAAGTTCTCCGGGCATATCGGCCGCTATCCATGTGTTATCATAGCTCCCGATGACATACAGATCATCACCGACGGCAGCGAGGAAAGAAGAAGATTTTTAGATGCTTTGCTCTCCCAGGTAGACAGGATTTATTTGCAGCATCTCATCAACTACACAAAGATCCTGGCTCAAAGAAATTCATTACTCAAAAGTTTTTATGAAACGGGTAACAGGGATATATCGTTGCTTGATGTTCTGGATGAACAATTATTAAAACCCGCTAATTATATTTTCGAAAAACGCAAACAATTCCTGGTCTCCTATTTACCCGGTGTGAAAAAACTTTATGCCGGGATCGCAAAACAACAAGAAGAAACTGAATTGCATTATTCAAGTGAACTAAACCAATGCTCATTTGCAGGGTTGCTGCACCTGAACCGGCAAAGAGATATCGCGGCGCAGCGTACAACGGGAGGTATTCATAAAGATGACCTTGTCTTTAATCTTTCCGGACAATTATTCAGGAATATTGCTTCACAGGGGCAACGCAAAAGTTTACTGTTTGCACTCAAGCTGGCAGAAATGGATGTACTGAAAGAAAACAAAGGTTTCGCTCCTATACTTTTACTGGATGATGTATTTGAAAAACTGGATGAGGATCGAATAGCCAATTTGCTTCAACGTGTCTGTATTGAAAATGATGGGCAGGTTTTTATAACTGACACAAATGAAGAAAGGCTTTCGCAGCATCTGGATGAGTTGAAAATACATTATCAACTCATCAGTTTAACAGTTTGAGTATTGTTCAACAACTATTGATTATTACTTCTTCGGGGCAGATAATAAATGCTTAGCGCAACTCCAATTTTTAATAATTATCAGTAATCAATAATTAACTTTGCCCCATGGGTGAATATTCAATCGGTGAGGCCTTGCAAAAATTTCTCGACGAAAGTCGTATCAAAGGATCCATCCAGGCTTTGCAAATAGAGGATGTGTGGGGAGAGATCATGGGAAAAACAATTGCCAAATACACAGATAGCATCGGGATTATTAACGATACCCTTTTTATTACCACGCATGTTGCACCTTTAAAGCAGGAGTTGATATTTCAGAAAGAAAAAATAAAGCTTCGTGTGAACGAAGCTTTAGGTAAAAATGTAATAAAAGAGATCATTGTCAAATAAGTACACCGATCCTCCTTTCGCTCTCTGCTGCCGTATCAAATATCTCCATACGGTTATTGACTGCCTCTTCGAGAATATCTTCCGTCGATACAATGCCGCGAAATGAATAATCTTCAAAAACAGGCAAATACCGCACATGATGCTGCCGCATCAATTGCATACATCTTTCAACAGTGTCATCAGTAGTTGCAGCCGGCAGGCGGTTATTCAACACCTCGCCCACTTTGGTTTTTGATAATTGCTTGTTTCTTACAACAGCCTTACTGGTTATGTCATGTTCCGTGATCAAACCCACATATTTTCCTTCTTCCATCACGATCAGGTAATCCACATTTTCATGACACATACGGCTAAGCGCTGTATCTACAGAAGAACCGGAAGGGATTGTGTGAAAGTGTAGCTCTTTTTTGACAAGGATCGAGGTTATTTTTTCCATACGCACAGGTTTAACAGGTTTAGTAATCAGAATTACAGGTTGAGCTCCATTCAAGTTACGAAGAAATCCCAGTAAAAACCCAAACATAATTCCGGTGTGAGAAAATAAATCCAGCCAAGACCCGGCAAATCTCATGCTCAGAATCTATAAATAAAAAAAGATTATGTAACGAAATTGTAAAGATTGTTCAGCGGGTCGCAATGACAACTTAAAGAATGGGTTTAACCACAACTCGGGTAATAATGAATTGACAATTGAAAACGTATACGTTGTCGGTTAAAATCCTATCGAACGATAGCTTGTATCGCATCGTCAAGTTCAGCATAACTCCATTTGCCTGCGATATTACCTTGTTTCAACAGGTATAGCGTTTGATTTGATCTCGCCGCAGTTCGAATCGCAGTAAGATCAAGACTCAGGGCTTCTGCATTCGTGAAACCAAGTTCTGAATACAGCCTCATGGCCGAGTCCCGGTCGGAATAGACAAAATAAAAAGGGATTCCTTTTTTATTGGCCTCAGTGTAAACGGCCAGCAGGTCATCTTTCCATGAAGAAGTTTTCCGGGGAAGGGCCGTATTGAAAAATAATAAGACCTGTGGCAATGATAATATGGTAGAAGTCACTTCTTTGGTTTCTTTCCCGGTTAGGGTATCAACAATGGTTGGCCCGACCAAAGAAAATCCTCTGATGGGAGCCTCATTGTTCTTTCCTTTTTTAACCAGTTTGGTCAAGGTAGTATCCCATTTCCATGTGCTGTCTTCCCATATCTTGCTGCTGTTGAATTCATCCTGGCTCATGTTTTTCTTCTCATTCGTATTGATGTTTTCGTAAACAAGTCTTGTTTCGAAAACATCAGGAACGGCATTGGCTGGCACTTTCATTTTGTCCGGAATATTATTTCCTTTTTTAAACGGCAAACAATCAACAGGCGGCAAATATCGCAGCGAATACCACTGCAGGCCAAAACTGAATGCCGTCACCGCGAACATTACCGCAGTATTCATACGTGGTTTGAATAGTGGCTTTATGTATTTACGGGTGAAAAGAATAATGAGTATCAACGCGGAAAGTAATACATCTTTGTAAAATGAAAATTGCGGGGTGATCTTAATACAATCGCCAAAACATCCACAGTTTGTCGGTTGGCCTGTCTTATATGTATAACCGGTAAGAATAGTAAACAATATCATTAATATCAATAATAACCAGCTAAATAATTTCATTCTCCACCCCAGCAGTAAAGCCGCGCCGGCAATGATCTCAAATGCATTCATCGTGATGGAGAGGAACAGCGTGTGATCGTTCAGAAAATGAAAAAAGTTTATTAACGCATTTTTCAGAAAAAAACTGCCTGATACCAGGTCCCGATTCCAAACTTCGAAATACTCTTCCATTTTATAGGCGGTTCCCAGCGGGTCATTCGCCTTTACTAACCCGGAAAAGATGAAAAGTAACCCGACGAATATCCTGATGATGTTGATGGCTATTTTCATTCAAATAGTTTATAAAGATTCAATACTCAATATCAATATACAAATCGTCTCAGACTTCCGACTTCAGACTTCCGACTTCACTTCTTAATATCAGCGCAAACACTGCATAGTTCACGATATCCAAATAGTTGGCATCGATACCTTCACTCATGATCGTTTTGCCTTCGTTGATCAGTATCTGGCGGATCCGTTGCAGTTTCATTAGGATAAGATCGACAAAACTTTCCTGGCTCATATTGCGCCATGCTTCGCCATAATCATGATTTTTATCCTGCATCAATTTTTTGGCAATATCCACTTTTTCATCGTACATCGGTGAGATCCGGTTAACTGGCATTTCCTCAGGGTCATTTTCGGTAAGATCAAGTTGCAACAAGCCGATGACTGCATAATTGATAATACCCCGGAATTCTGCTGAGATATCATCATTGATCTTTTGCTTACCGGTTTCCTGTATCGTCCGAATTCGCTGAGCTTTGATGAATATTTGGTCGACTATTGATATTGTTCGCAAAACACGCCATGCTGTTCCATAATCACTGGCTTTCTTTAGAAATATTTCTTTACAGGACTTAATGATATCGTCATATTGCTTGTCTGTTGTCATAAAACTGAGGTCTGAAGACTGAAATCTGAGATCTGAAGACCGGGGTCGGAGTAGTTTTTTCTGACTACCGATTTCATACTTCCGACTTCCGACCACAGACTTCATACTTCGGGTTATCTTTATCGCCAAAAATAGCGAACAAAAGGCGAATGTTTACATTGAATTGCAAAGGAAGACTACTGATTATTGATAAGCCTCTCGTAATGGGAATTATTAATGCTACTCCCGATTCTTTTTATAGTGGAAGTCGTTTTGAGGGGGTAGATGAAATTATTCGGATTGCTGAAAAAATGTTGAATGATGGCGCCGATATGCTTGATATTGGGGGGCAGAGCACAAGACCTGGAAGTGAGGCAGTACCTGCCGATGAAGAAACTGAGAGAGTGATTCCCGCGACTGAAGCCATTGCAAGGAAATTTCCCGCTGCCATCATCTCTATCGATACCTATTATTCAGCAGTTGCCAGGGCAGCTATTGATGCAGGAGCGTCAATAGTAAACGATATTAGTGCCGGCTGTCTTGATAATAAAATGATCCGGACGGTCGCTGATCTGAAAGTGCCGTATGTAGTAATGCATATGAAAGGCACGCCACAAATCATGCAGCAAAATGCGGTCTATGAAAACGTAACACGTGAAGTGCTGGATTTTTTTATTGCCAAAACAAATGAACTAAAGCAGGCAGGAATTGTTGATATGATCATTGACCCTGGTTTTGGGTTTGCAAAAACAACAGAACAGAATTTTGAATTGCTGAAAAATCTTCCTGTTTTTAAAATGTTTGACAAACCAATTTTACTTGGTTTATCCCGTAAGTCGACGATTTATAAGACACTTGGTAACACGGCAGCTGAAGCATTGAACGGTACCACCGTTCTAAACACCATTGGTTTGATGAATGGTGCGTCGATCCTAAGAGTTCATGATGTAAAAGAAGCAAAAGAAGCTGTCACTCTTTTTTCAGCAATGAATAAATAAAAAAACCTCTTTTCAGGAATTTGAAAAGAGGTTCAGGAAAAAATCTTTTAAATTAACGTTGTACCGGGTTTTTAGCCGCAAGCGAATCGGCCACCTTTTTCACCGCCTCTGCTTTTTCCGGTGTGTCGCTTACCTCTAAGATCTCAACATCAAATTTTAGTGCTGCATTCGGTCCAATTGGTCCACTCCCCTGAGCGCCATATCCGAGGGTTCCAGGAACATATAATACTCCTTTTCCGCCCTTATTAAATAGTTGAAGCCCGTCGTGCCAACCCTGGATAGCATTTCCAAGCCCTAATTGAAAAACATAAACACCCGCATCAAACTGCTGATCATTAGTCAGGAGCCGGCCATCATATTTTACGGCAACAAATTTTCCGCTTGTGGCCGGTGTACCGCTGCCCTTTTCATTTATTACAACATAGGTTCCCAGGGGAGCTTTTTGGGGTGTTAAGTTCCTGGATGCAAAATATGCCTGCAATTCCTTTTCTTCTTTTTCTTTTTGTTTAGCCATTGCCTCCTGTGCTTCTTTTTCCATCAGTGGCCTGGCTTTCTCATATTCTTTATCTGCATCTGCCCGGGCAACACTATCGCTTCTGAATACTTCAAGGACTTTCAGGTAAATATTGATCCGGTCCCCCTTTTTTGCAAAAGAAAATTGTTGTTGATAGCCCTTTTTGAATAAGGTATCAACAATTTGTATGATCACGGCACTGTCCCCTTTTTTCATCTCAGGCAACACTTCCAGATAACTATAGGAGTCTTTTAACCTGTCAGAAGCTACTGCGTACTGGGGCATTTTACCATGGCTGTCAAATAATACCGAGTCTTTGAATTTCCAAAGAACATCGAATTTTACTACGTTATTTGTTTTGATCGACGAATCCCTGCTGCTGCCTTTTATGATCTTATAAGCGAAGCCACTTTTTGTTTTCCTGTATTGTGCATCACATGACGCCAACACAAGCGCCATCATACCTGCGACAACCATCGCGATTTTTGTTTTCATTGTATTTTTCATTGAAGTAAATGTATGTTCTCCTTTAAAGCGTTGTGAAAATTCTTTACTGTTTCTTCTATCGGCAAAGAACTTCTGCCACCCGACGCATTAAAATGTCCTCCGCCTTCAAAATATTTACGGGCAAACGTGTTGCAATCAAAATCCCCTTTGCTCCGGAAACTCCATTTTCTCTCTTCGTCCCTGTCGATCACTATTGCGACAAGTTTAATGCCTTTTATGCTTTGCGGGTAATTGACAAGCCCTTCCGTATCACCGGTTCTTATCTGGTATCGTAATAGATCTGATTTTGGAATTACAAGAAGTACTGTGTTGTACTCATAAAAAACTTCCATCCTGTTCATCAGCACGTGCCCGATAAATCGCATCCTGTT
>JAICPX010000139.1 GCA_025929635.1 Chitinophagaceae bacterium | reverse complement strand
CGGTTTTCGAAAAACTCTTGTTTTGATAATAACGGTAAAGAGAGAGCTGATGCAGTTATTTTTTGCAGAAACTTACGACGTGAGTTCATGATAAAATATTTTTAGTGTTGAAGATTTTTTACTGATCATTTTTATACAGGTACAGCTGCTCTTTCAAGGCAGTTAAAAACAATTTTGTAAAATTCCGGGTGCGACTGCCATGTTTTTCCCGTCACTATTTTTCCGTCCTGCACCGCTTCATCCGGCGTTATATAAATTCCACCACATGCTTCCACCTCGAATTTTACATGCTCATAACAGGCAATATTCTTTTTGTCCACCAGGCCTGCAGTTAATAATATTTGTACGCCATGACAAATAGCAAAAATGTATTTATTGCTTTTGTGAAATTCCTTAACGATCTTAATTACTCTTGGGTCATTGCGCAGATACTCTGGTGCCCTGCCACCTGGCATCAGTACCGCGTCATACTCAGCAACATTCACCTCATCAAACGAAATGTTCGATTCCATGATATAGCCCATTCTTTCTACATAAGTATCCCATCCCGGCTCAAAATCATGAATTACAAGATTCATTCTTTTTACAGCAGGTGCGGCGATCACGGGAATGTAATTCTCCTCTCTCAGGCGGTGCGTGGCGTAAAGAATTTCAAAACTTTCACCTGCATCACCGGTAATGATCAATATCTTTTTTCTTGTTGCCATAAAATGGAATTTTTGTTTGTTAAAAGAGAATGCCGGAATATTTACAGTGTCTTCAGGTACTCTTTAGCAAATCGCTTGCCCATTGTTCTTTGTCCTTTTGAATTAAAATGTAAATGATCGCCCTTGTCTTTCAGGTCTTTAGTTGAAATAACATAGCAGTTCTGATCGCCAGCAGCATACTCGTGAATTGCCTTGTTTATCAAACTGAAATTCTCGGGATCTTCAGAAAAAGAGCCAAGCTCTCCAATTAGAACAGGTAATTCATTATTGCCGACTGCCGCTCTGAATTTTGAAAACAATAACCCTAATCTTTGTTTGTAGTGAGGAATGTTTTCTTCATTGGCATCGCTTTCCCCCTGGTGCCAGAGAATCCCTTTAATGATCCCGTTTTGTTTACCGATCTCAACTTTTGCTAAAAAATTAGAGAAGAGTTTTACATTCCGATAAAGTGAATCATTTAACCATTGACTTATTGAACTGCCCCCAACAGCGGTTGGGATCATTAATATTGAAATACTGTCCGGGAGCTTTTTGATCAGCGTTTTGGCAAATGAAAGACCACAATCCAAACCTGTTCTTTCAGGCTCATAAAAATGAAGTGGCTCTTTGGCTATAATTATCTGTCCTTCGTTATTAATAGATAAAATTCGTTCAGTTGAGATGGTGTCAGCTGGTTCAATCCTACCACGACCTGCCATATTCGATTGGCCCGCCATAATAAATACCCAAACATTTTCTTTCTTTTGGATCATCGTCATAGATTCGGTTTTTTTTGGAAAATAGGTCGTTCTCTCCACCACAGATTTACGATTGCATGCGGCAAAGGAAATAACAACCATGAAAACCAGGACAGACTTCACTTTTAAATATTTACCAGTTATATTGTAGTTATTCAAAGAAAGGGATCCCGGGAATCGCATATTTCTTCATTCCTTCTTCATTTATTTCAACACCGATCCCTGGTTTTTCAGATAGGGTTATAAAACTATTCTTCACCCATTCTCCATCATACTTCACGATCTCTTTGAACATCGGGTCAGTATGAAAATAAGATTGCCATTCAAGAATTAAAAAATTTGGGACCGATGCGCACACATGTGCCGAAGCCATTGCTCCCAAAAAAGATGCAACCATATGCGGCGCAAAAGGTGTATAATATAGATTAGCAAGATTCGCAATACGTTGTCCTTCGCCCAATCCCCCGGCTTTCTGCAGGTCAGGCATTACAATATCAACGCCGCCAATTTCCAACAATCTTCTGAAACCATGTGCGAGGTAATGATTTTCACCGGCGCAAATGGGAGTGCTTGTCGATTCTGTGATCAGTTTGTATGCTTCAACATTCTCTGCCGGTATCGGCTCTTCAAGCCACATTAAATTCAATGGTTCCATTCTTTTTGCCACTGCTTGTGCGGTTACAGCATCATAGCGACCATGCATGTCAACACAAATATCTATGTTGGGTCCAACAGCTTCACGGGCTGCAGTCATCTGATCAACCATACGTTGTAGTTCAGCAGGACTTGCTGTCCAGTTGTAGAGATCATATTTGTTGGGATCATTTGCCTGGTCGAGATCAAACTTGATCGCATTAAAGCCCATGTCTCTTGCTTTCTTTGCTGCTTCAGCAAAATCTTTTGGTTGCGGTAAATTACGTTGATACAAAGCTGTATCACAGTACACTCTTATTTTATCACGAAACTTTCCGCCGAGCAATTGATAAACCGGAAGATTCAATGCTTTGCCCGCAACATCCCATAAAGCAGTCTCTATGGCAGACAGAACGGCAACGTACATTCCTGATTGTGCCCCCTGGAAAAAACCTGACCTGCGAATATTCTCAAATAAACGGTGAACATTCAAGGGATTTTGTCCTTTGATCCTGTTACCAAAATTTTTTACCAAATGATACGTACCGGGAACGGCATCTACACCTTCCCCATGGCCCACGATATCCTGGTTGGTGTAAATTTTTACCATGACGCTTCCACGTATATAACCACATTTTACATCTGTGATCTTCAGATCTGCCGGTGCCGATCGCTTTGACGTTTTATCAATTGCGTCTTCATACCCTCTGCCGAAAGTGGTTAATGATGCAAATGGCGTCATGGCAGCTGCAATAGCGGCTTTGCCCAAAAATTTTCTTCGTGATGATGAGGTTTCCATTATTAATTTTTAATTATTAACTGTTTTACCATGTTCTTCCTTTCAAAAATTCCTGTATTTGCGACCTTGGCACAGGCAGTTTATCAATATGTTCATTTAACCATTTTGAAAAATCTCTTTCAATTTCATCGCTCCACCTTGTATCGATCTGGCCAGGTGTATACTTCCCTTCACGTAAACGCTGGTGACCAAACATATCTCTTAGTCTTACGATCTCAGCTGTTTTTACTACTCTTTCCAGGAGATGTGGAGGAATAAAAAGTACACCACCATCCCTGCCCAATACAACATCACCCGGCATTACTGTTGCCATTCCAATTCTTGTTGGGTGGTTGATGGAAACAAGTGTAGTATTCAATTGTCCTGCAGGATTATTCAGGTGATGCGATGGATGATAGCTGCGAAAGAAAGAAGTAAATGAGCCGAGATCTTTTAATCCATTAATGTCCCTGACAGCGCCATCATATACAATACCATTTCCTGTTTTTGCAAAAATTGAATTGCCAAGGTTATCACCAATAGTTGGCCCGTCATTATGTGCACCAAACTGATCAGCCACATAGACATCTCTTTTTACTAACAGGTCCAGCGGCCATGAGTTTTGTGATTTTATTCTTCCACCTTTTTCATGTCCGAAACTATCGATCACACGATGAATATCAGGACGGCCCGGCATAAACGTCGCGGTGACCGCACGACCAACCAATACACTATCAGGATTTATCATTTGCCAGCCATCTGCATATTGAAACTTATAGTTTTCATTACGTAACACTGCCCATGCTTCTTCAAGTGTAACATTCCTGAGACGATCAAGGAGGCTGTCTGGAGCTTTTGGTCGGCCATCTGCAAAACGTTCACCTTTCCACAATGGGGTTAGTGCTATCAATTGTTCTTTGGAAATTTGTATTTGCTGGCCGTGTGATTGCTGAAAGCATGCGATCACTATAGGAAGAAGTAATAAGCGTTTCAAGTTTGACATAAATAAAAATTTATTATAATAGTTAATTCCAAACATGCTTCGGCCTCATAGTTGAGATAAGTCCCGTACTTCCTGTTCCCGCGTTCCCGGATCAAGGTTTTTTTCTTTTGGTGGACGTCCATGCCACCAGCTGGCCAGTGCTGACCCGGTAATATTCATCAGCGGTCCAAACACTGCTGCGGCCAACCCAACGGTAGCTATCTTGCCCATTTCTTTTGCAATGCCTGAAGCAAGTCCTGCATTTTGCATACCTACTTCTATCGCAATCGTGCGGCAATCTCTTTCTTCCATTTTAAATAAACGCCCGCTCCAGTAGCCCAGTAAATAACCGAACGTGTTATGCATAAGAGCTACTGCAATTAACAGGGGACCTATTTTCAGTAAGCTTTCCCTTCCCGCAGCTGTGATGATAGTAATAATAAATGCAATGCTGAACATAGATACAAAAGGCATCGCTATGTCAAGCCATTTTGATTTACCACTTAATAGCCTATTAAAAATCAATCCCGCACCGATCGGGATGATGATCATCTTGAAAATGTCCCACATCATCTTCATGACATCAATTTCAACCAGGGCGCCCGCAAAAAATTTCATAAGCAGTGGAGTAACAAATGGTGCGATCAGCGTGGTAATGGAAGTGATGGTAATTGATAAAGCCAGGTTGGCTTTTGCCAGGTAGGCCATTACATTAGAGGCAAGCCCGCTTGGAGAACACCCGATCAGGATAATGCCTGCCGCAATTTCTGCCGGAAAATTTGTAATGCTTGCTAATGTAAAACCAAGCACCGGCATAATAGTAAACTGGCTTAATACACCAATCATTACACCTTTAGGAGACCTTACCACGCCTGCAAAATCTTTTACACTCATTGATGACCCCATGCCAAACATGAGCAGTTGAATGAGTGGGATGATAAGGTTGCTCAATTTGTAATTTCCCCATTGCTGAAAATAGCCGGGATGATACATGGCCATAACAACCGCTGCAAAAATGATAACCGTAAATGAAAGACCTTTTAAGAATTTATTACTGCGGAATGCAATGGCAAGACTTATAAAGAATAAAACTCCGAACCAACCTCCGATGTCATGCTGCTCCCGTACCAGGAAAATAATATATAATACCAATGCTACACCTGCCAGCAGGTAAAACATATGAGATATTTTTTTTGAAGCCATAGTTTAAATTAGAATGTATTTAGCTGAATATCCTGTCGTGAGAACGTTTATCATTCCACTGGGGCGTGGGTTCAAAGTAAGTTTTGTCAGAGGAATGAAGATGTTGTTTTACCACTTCATCATTCAACTCGATACCAAGACCCGGTGCAGCCAATGGAAGATTGGCAAAACCTTTTGTGATCAATTTTCTTCCATCAGTTGTTTTTACCAAACTTTCCCACCATGGCAGATCAACTGAATGATGTTCCAATGCGAGAAAATTCTGGGTAGCGGCAGCGCAATGAACACAAGCCATAAATGAGACGGGGGTACCTGCCTGGTGCATAGCCATGGCAATTCCATTTTCTTCAGCATAGTCACCTATTCTTTTTGTTTCCAACAAACCACCTGATGAAGCAAGATCGGGATGAACAATATCTACTGCACGCTGATCAATTAATGGTTTAAAATATTTTAATAAATAAATGTCCTCACCGGTAAGAACGGGAGTTTCCAGTGCATCAGACATTTTTTTGTACTGATCTGTATATTCCCATGAAACAATATCTTCCAACCAGGCAAGCCTGTATTTTTCAAGAGCCCTGCCTAAACGAATTCCATTATTATAATCAAAATGCCCATAATGATCGGTAGAAAGCGGAATTTCATAACCCACCATACCGCGTACATGCTCCACCAGGTTTTGCAATATTTCTAAACCTTTGTCAGTTATTTGGATCTGAGTAAAAGGATGTAATGTGTTTCCATACGACATCATATTACTTTGATCTCCCCATTGTGCAAGATTACCTTGCGCATTTCGCCAGAATTTATCATTTACCAACGTATCGGGTATTCCTTTCAATTTAGCGATCGACACATCCATTTTTAGCCAGGTATATCCCTGTTCTTCAGTACGATATTTTATCAGTTTTCTTTGTTCTTCAGGTGAACTGGATTCGGGAGTATCTGCATACAATCTTATTTTATCACGATAACGACCACCTAATAATTGCCAGCAAGGTACATTGTATGCTTTACCGCATATATCCCAGAGGGCCATTTCAACTGCGCATACACCACCGGCTTGTCTTGCTTGTCCGCCAAACTGTTTTATTTTTTTAAATATCAATTCAACATTGCATGGATTTTCTCCAAGGATCCGGCTTTTTAACATCAATGCATACCGCACATCAGCGGCATCTCTTACTTCACCCAATCCATAAACACCCTGGTTTGTATCAATGCGGATAATCGCTGTACCGCCCATTACGGCGGTGAGGCAATAACGGATATCTGTTATTTTCAGGTCAGATGGCGCACCATAGCGGGTTACTTTCTGCGTGCTTTGCGCAACTATATCTTCAATTGGTGAAAACATAAATGCGCCGCCTAATGCAATGCCGCCCATCGCGGATCTTTTGAAGAATGAACGGCGGCTGGTTTCATTTTCTTCTTTTTGGTTATTGATGTCGTTTGTCCCGATTGAATCCTTGTCTTTTAAACCAAGTTTCTGTAAGTATGTTTCTGAAGGAGTCATAACTGTTAGTTTTAAATGTTTATAATGTTTTGTATAACCAGCATCCAGTATCCAGCATCCAGCATCCAGATCACCAATTCCTCTCTCTCATAAACCTATCCAATTCTTCCTTTGTCATTGGCAGCTTATCTGGATTATCTTTTAGCCATTGCAAGAAATCCTTTTTGATCTCATCGGTCCATGCTGTATCGATCTGGCCGGGAGTATATTTTCCTTCACGCAAACGCTGATGACCAAACTGGTCTCTTAATGAAATGAATTCGGCATTCAGCACAACAGTATCCAACAGGTGTGCAGGAATAAAAATAACTCCATATTTTTTTGCCAATACGGCATCGCCCGGTAAAACAGTTGCTCTTCCAATACGAATAGGTACATTAATCCCACTTAGCATCATCTGTTGTATAAAAGATGGATCGTTTCCTTTTGTCCATGAATTAAAACCTTTGATATCATCCAGGCCTTCAACATCTCTTACAGAGCCGTAGAAAATAACACCGCGATGTGATTTGGCATAAATAGCATTTCCAAGGTTATCGCCGATCAGCGTACCATCTGCGATTTTACCGTAACTGTCAGCTACATATACATCACCATCTTTTAACACATCAATTGGCCATGAGTTGGTACCACCGATTCTTTTTTCATTCTTTCCGATTTCTTTTATCACCTTGTCAACATCAGGTCTTAACGGCATGTATTGCGCCGTTACTACTCTTCCTGTCATTACTGAATCGGGGAACTGGATCATCCAGTCGCCTTCGAATTGATTTTGGTAACCCTTATTGCGAAGAACTCCCCATGCTTCTTCCAAATGAACTTTCTTCAGCCTTTCAAGCATCTTGCCGGATACTTTAGGCCGGCCATCGGGAAAGCGTTCGCCTTTCCATTCGGGGGTATAACCCCTGATCTGCTCAGGGGTAAGCGTTACTTGCTGTGCTTTTATTGAAAATGAAAAGAACAACAGTAAGACCATTTGTAGTATTATTTTTTTCATATAGCGTGGTTTTGTTATTTGAAATTCTTATTTGTTTACGATTGAAGATTGGCGATCTCTTCAAACTCCGGCGCCAGCTTAGCGCTGAGTCGTTCGAAAATTTTAAAATATTTCATATAGGCAACGTGATTTTGTTTTTCTGGTAAATACTCATCTGGCAATACAACTGTTTTAGCAGCTTCATCTAAGTTCTTATAGATACCCATTTCGGTTGCGGCCACAAGAAAAGCGCCGAAGCTTACGCTATGAAAATTTTGTCTTAGCTGTACAGGCTTATTAAAAATGTCTGCTATCATTTGTGTACAGAAAGGAATATTGGCAAAACTTCCATTGATGGAAAGTTGCCTGATACCACGATGTTCTTCCAGGGTTTTCCCGATACTGTATATCTCGTAAAGTATTCCTTCAATGGTGGCTCGTATCATATGTTTTTTCTCATGCTTGATATTTAATCCAAAATAAACTCCTTTTGCATTCGCATTCCATATGGGAGCTCGTTCGCCTAATAAATAGGGAAGGAACAATAGCCCTTCTGAACCCGCAGGAACTTTGGATGATTCAGTTATCAGGTCCTGCATGCTGTATTCAATATCAAAGGGGTTTTTGAAGTCACCAAATTGTCTTGAGAACCATTCGAAAATTATCCCGCCATTATTAGTAGGTCCACCTGAAACATAACGACCTTCGGTAAGAAGGTAATTAAAGAAACGTTGCTTCTCATCTTTTAAAACTTTATCACCCATCACTCTTACGGCGCCACTATCTTCAATTGTTATAGTTGCTTTTCCTTCTCCTTTTACACCATCACCAAGGATCGCCATGCAACCATCGCTTGAACCAACTATTATTTTTGTATCTGCAGAAAGGCCAAGAGAAGATTGATATGCTTTTTTCAATTTACCGAGTGGTGTAAATACAGAAACAAGATCCGGTAACATAGCGGCAGTAATGCCGGCAAATTTTAAAGCATCGGCATCCCATTTTATTTTATGAATATTCAATAAGCCTGTTGCTGATGCAATGCTGTAATCAATGAGGTATTCGTCAGTTAGCTGTTTGATGATATAACTCTTTATAGATAGAAATTTACTGGTTTGCCTGAATTTTTCTTTATCCTTATTTTTTATCCAGGCGATTTTCATCAATGGAGACATGGGATGCAATGGAGTGCCTGTAGCCGTGTAAATTTGTTTTCCTAAGGCAGAGGATTTCAATGTAGCCGCTTCTTTCTTTGCCCTGTTATCTGACCATGTAATTGCATTGCCAAGGGGGTTCCCGTTTTTATCAACTGCGAGTACACTATGCATGGAGGCGCTAAAACAGATAGACGCAACTTTGTATTTCTTTGGATGAATATGTTCATTCAATAAATTTTTCAGGGAGTACAACATGGTAATGAACATTTGATCAGGATCCTGTTCGCTGTAATCCGGTTCGGTATGGAAAGTGGGATAATACCCTCGCTGTGAACCGATCACTTTACCATTCAGGTCAAAGGCAAAGACCCTTACTGCATTTGTGCCGAGTTCGATGGTGATTATGCATTTCATATTATGGCAATTAATCTTGTGATAAATTATTTTTTCTAAACTCACTGGGTGTATAGCCGGTAAGCTTTTTAAATGTTGTTGAAAAATGTTGCGACGAATAAAATCCTGTGTCTAATGCGATATCAGTAATACTTACATCTTCTTTTTTTAATAATTTGATCGCTTCTGAAATACGGATATTGATGAGATAGTTTAATGGTGTAAAGCCTGTATAGCTTTTTACTTTCTCATTGAACAGCGTTGTACCCATGCCTGCAATAGCCGCCATTTCTTCCACTGCCCATTGATGAGACAGGTTTTGACGTAACGCGTGTTCCAGTTGCATGAAGACTTTTGGAAAATCTCTTGCACGATTATTTTGTTTTGTCAGGTGTCTTGTGATCGTTATGAATAATTCATCGATCAATTGATTTACTCTTGTTGAGTAGCCGATCTCCTGGTTATAGAGCTCGTCATGTATGTAACCCAATATCCTTCCTGCTTCAGGTAATTTTGAAAGGACGGGTATTTTATTCATCAATAAAATCTTATTGATTGCCTGGCTTTCTGTTTCAGAAAGACTACTCCATTTCCCTGCAAATAAATTTATGTTTTCTTGTTTGTGGACCTTAATATGCATCCACGAAATACTCCCGATATCCAATATTCCTTTATCGTTCCCAAATATTTCTTTGGGCATTATCAAAGCAACATCTCCGGGATAAAGAATATGTGTTTCACTATT
>JAICPX010000046.1 GCA_025929635.1 Chitinophagaceae bacterium | reverse complement strand
TACGTTGCCGTATGTGAATATCATAAGGAGAATCATTTCCCCGGACAGGAAAATTTTTGTCGTGACTGCTGAACAAGAACAAATTTCTTTAAGTGAACGTGAAATTACACAGATAAACGAGGAATGGTCCAAGCAGAATATGCAATTCCTGCCGGGATCTTACAGAAAGTTTGGATTGAGAAAAATGTTTATCGCTGTGGCTAACATTGCTAAGATATGGCGGCTCATTAAAAAAGAAAATGTAAGGACGATTCATGCATTTTGCACTCCCGCAGGAAGCATTGCCTATTTGCTTAGCAAGCTTACCGGAGCACAACTGATAGTTGATAGCTACGAGCCGCACGCTGAATCAATGGTGGAAAATGGAACATGGGTCAAAAATTCCATTGCCTACAAGATCTTGTTTGCTTTGGAGAGAAGACAAACCAGGCTGGCAAAGGCATTGATTGGGACCACGGCCGGAATGAAGCGATATGCTTTGGAAAGGTATGGTGTAGCGGTAAAAAATTTTTTTGTGAAACCTGCTTGCGTTGACCTCGAGAAATTCTCCCTTTCAGAAAAGAACCCTGCGCTCTTGACTGAGTTTGGATTTGAAAATAAGATAGTCTGTGTTTATGCCGGAAAGTTGGGGGGTATTTATTTGAAGGCAGAGGTATTTGATTTTGTCAGATTGTGCTACGACCATTGGAAGGATAAATTCCGTTTCCTGTTGCTCACAAATGCGACGGAGGGAGAAATTTCTCCTGAAATAAGCAGAGTAGGGATACCAAAAAATATTGTTGTAACCAAGTTTGCATTTCATCACGATGTCCCTAGCTATCTGTCCATGGGCGACTTTGCCTTAAATCCTGTCAAACCTGTACCCACAAAAAAATACTGTACGTCAATCAAAGATGGAGAATATTGGGCAATGGGCTTACCTGTACTGATTTCACCGGAAATATCTGATGATTCAGAAATAATAGAAAAGGAAAATATCGGAGTGGTGATGAATTTTTCAGATCGCAATGAAATGCTACAGGCAATTTACAAAATAGAGCATCTCCTGAAAGAGCAGTTAGCGCTTAAAGCAAAGATCAGGCAAGTGGCCATTCGTTACCGGTCTCTCGATATTGCTGAAAAAATCTATAACGAAATATATAGCTAAAGTTTTTATCACCTCGGGGGTTATTAAGACTCTCCGGATAAAAGCATTAAAATAAAAGTTTTTGTTGCCGAAGTATGAATTTTCCGAAGATTAGTATTGTAGTTCCATCCTATAACCAGGCATTATATTTAGAGGAAACTATTTTATCAATACTCGGTCAGCACTATGAGGACCTGGAATTATTTGTAGTCGATGGGGGAAGCACTGACAATAGCATTGACATTATAAAAAAATATGAACCAAATTTTACCTGGTGGGTAAGCGAAAAAGACAAAGGGCAAAGCGACGGTATCAATAAAGGGTTAATAAAAGCAACCGGGGAAATTATTACCTGGATAAATAGCGATGACGTTTTGATGCCCGGATCGCTGCACAAGGTGGCCACACATTTTTCTGATTTACCTCACAGCACCGGGCTGATTCATGGAGGTGTCATTAAATTTAGGGACAAGCGGGTGCTGGAAACAAGATTCAATTATTTACCTCCATGTCCCGAAAGTTATCTCAGCGGTATGGTGTTTTCACAGCCTTCGGCATTTTTCAGAAGAAAATGCCTTGCGCAGGTGGGTGTTCTTGCCACTGAGCTTAATTATGGAATGGATTACGACCTTTTTATGCGGTTATCACTTGTTTGCGACTTTCTTCCAGTAAATGATGTTTTTGCCAGGTATCGTATGCATGATCAAAGTAAATCCGTGGCCGAGAACTATAAGTTTGTGAATGATTGGAAAAAAGTATTTGTTAGTCTTTGTAAAAATCTTTCCTGGAATGAGGAACTGGAACTTCTTATAGAGACAGGACTTTATACTGATACGTTACTATACAACCGCGGTTTTTCTTTTACACCTCCACAAACAAAAGTGACGGCTATTAACAGGAAGAAAGCCACCTGTTTTCATTTATGCCATGTTTTAAGAGACTTATACTGGACAAACCGAATCGAAGAAGCCAGGCACCTGATGAAATTTATGGTACGGAATTTTCCAAAGGACTGGATAAAAGAGGATCCGCGGCTATCTGCTATAACCGCTAGATTAAATTTGCCCGGTTTTGCACTCCGTTCTTTAAGAACAATAAAGCGCCTATTTACATGATTTTTTTTTCTGTGATCATACCAACCTATAACCGGGCACATCTTCTTACCGAAGCGGTAGATTCAGTGCTTGCGCAACAATATTTACTATACGAGGTGATCATTGTAGATGATGGCAGCACTGACAATACCTGCGAAGTCATAGAGAACAAATACAGAACAGAATCCCGGGTAAGGTATTTTCAAAAAAAAAATGAAGAACGGGGCGCGTCAAGAAATTACGGATTAAAAAAATCAAAGGGAAATTATGCAGTATTTTTTGATTCAGATGATTGGATGATGCCACATTACCTGGAAACATTGAAAAATGTCATTGAGCAATATCCTAACATTTCTTTGGTTGCCACCAAATACAACTACCGCCAACATGGAAAAACAGAAGAACACAAAGCATTGCGATCTCTTACAAGGGGTTGGTATGATCGAAATTATTTTCTACAGGGCAATATACTCGCCTGTAATTATTGCATAAGAATTGAAGATTTTAGTTTTAAGCTTTTTCCGGAAGAAAGGGAGCTGGCCACTATGGAAGACTGGTTGTTTTTACTGGCAAATATGGAAAGTGATAAAATTTATATTGAGGACAAGATTTGTGTTACAATGCGTCAGCATGATGA
This sequence comes from Chitinophagaceae bacterium, assembly GCA_025929635.1. Taxonomy (GTDB): domain Bacteria; phylum Bacteroidota; class Bacteroidia; order Chitinophagales; family Chitinophagaceae; genus VBAS01. Next base: position 13,482 of record JAICPX010000046.1, on the reverse strand, counting down.
AAGATCGATGCAGGATAATCAAAAAGTAATTGCAGCACGAAAAAAAGCTATTCACTGGCTGATGCAACACATTTCACTGGACAAGAACGAACAAACAATATTAAGGGGGTGGTCGCATTATTTTTGCGCCATTCATCAATATTTGGATCATAAAAGAAAAGAGGCATTAGCGGAAGCGTTTGCGGCTATCAAATTACTTGGCTTGGGCAGAAAATTAATTTTTTTGTTATTGAAATGTATTATTGGTAGAAAAAACATAATGCGTTTAAAATGAAATTAAACGGCAATATCCTGATCGTTACGCACTGGACTTTTAAAGAGGCATTGGTTCAGGCCTATACGTTGCCTTATGTGGATATCATCAGAAAAATAATTCCTTCTGAAAAGAAGATTTTTGTCGTTACGTTTGAAACGGAAAGAGCTGCACTTACTGAAGAAGAGAAAGAGACTCTAAAAAGAGATTGGGATAAAAAAAACATGTATCATTTGCCCCTTAAGTACAATAGATTTGGACTAAAGAAGCTGCTGCATGCGGTTAGCCAGATTATTCGGTTGGTGGTCATTATCAGGAAAGAGCGGATCAGGGTGATCCATGCGTTTTGTACTCCTGCGGGAGGACTGGGATACTTACTCAGCAGACTTACGGGGGCCAAATTGATAATTGACAGCTATGAGCCGCATGCAGAATCAATGGTAGAAACAGGTGCCTGGAAAAAATCGGGAGCAGCATTCAAAATTTCATTCAGTTTGGAAAAAAAATTGGCGGATCGGGCTGAGCACGTCATTGCAACCACAGTGGGAATGAGAGAGTATGCAAAAGAAAGGTTCAATTTTGATCTTCAAAATTTTTTTGTAAAACCTGCATGTATTGATTTCAGATTCTTTTTTCCAAGACCGAAAAATAAACGATTGTTGAAGGAATTAAAATTAGAGGATAAACTGGTTGGTGTTTATGCAGGTAAACTGGGTGGCATGTATCTGAAAGATGAAGTTTTTGATTTTATCAAGAGTTGCTATGATCAATGGGGTAATCAGTTTCGCTTTCTTATGCTTACGCCGGAATCCGGTAAACTCATAGCAAGTCAAATTGGAAGAATTGGAATTCCGGAAGGAGTTATCACTAACCGTTTTGTTCCTCATAAAGAAGTTCCCGATTATCTTTCATTGGGTGATTTTGCAATTAACCCGCAAGCGCCAATCCCATCAAAACGTTATGGTTCGCCATTAAAAAATGGTGAATATTGGGGCATGGGATTACCTATTGTAATATCCCCAAACATTTCTGTTGATTCTGATATCATTCGGGCCAATAATATTGGTGTGGTGATCAATTTAAAGAATAAGGACAATATGCCTGAGGCGGTGAAACAGCTCGATCAGCTACTTAAAAACAATTCAAGGGAAGTCTTGCAACAAAAAATATTTGCGGTAGCCAAAGAATACCGAACATTTGAAATAGCGAAGGAATTATATCCAAAGATCTATGAATGCTAAAAGACCGCTGATCCATTTTTGGGTTCCCTATCCCGAGAAAGTAGCGCCATCACAAAGATTTCGAATAGAACTTTTTCTTCCTTTGCTGAAACAAGAAGGTTATCGGTATCGACTGTTTAGTTTTCTTAATAAACAGGCATGGGATGTCTTATATAAGCCCGGCAAACGTCTTTTAAAAGCCTGGGGAACTTTAAAAGGTTTTTTGAGAAGAGTACATCATCTTTTTTTATCGGTAAAAGCCGATTATGTATTTATTCATCGTGAAGCAGCACCGGTCGGTCCGCCGGTTTTTGAATGGTTACTTGCAAAGGTTTTCAAAAAAAAAATTATTCATGAATATGATGATGCGATATGGCTGCCGGGAGGTGAAAAGATCTCCGGGATAAAAAGATGGGTGAAGGCAACCTGGAAAATAAAATATATAATTAAATGGTCCCATAAAGTAGCGGCCGGAAATAATTTCTTATGTGATTATGCCCGGCAATACAATTCCTCTGTTTTCCTGATCCCAACCGTGGTTGATACCGAACATGGCCATTATGTACAAAGAGATCAAAATGAGGGCAACAAAATAATTATCGGATGGACGGGTACGCACACCACCTTGCATAATCTCGAGGTGATCGAAGGAGTAATACCTGAATTGAAGAAAGAAGTTGATTTTAATTTTTTAATAATATCTAACAAGGCTCCTGAATGGGATTTTGATTTTATATATAAGCAATGGGAGCTTGCATCCGAACAGGAGGACCTATTGAAAATGCACATTGGTATCATGCCATTGAAACAGGGACCCTGGTTTGAAGGCAAGTGCGGATTTAAATTGATCCAATATCTTGCTTGCGGCATTCCAACAATTGCCTCACCAGTTGGAGTGAACGCACAGATAGTGATCCATGGAGAAAATGGTTTTATTGCTTCCGGTAAAGATGAATGGAGGAGGTATTTGAAGCTTCTTTACAGTGATCCGCAGCTACGCAGTGAAATGGGCAAAAAAGGCAGAAGGCATATTGAAGATAATTACAGCCTGAAAAGTCAAAAAACCAACTTTCTAAACTTATTTACAAGCAAATAGATCAGCTATGTCTGAATCCTTTCACAAATCCTGTCTTATTTGTAACGGAACTAACATTCATGCCTTACGCGGCTATGAACGGCATGACCTCGTAAAATGTTCCGACTGTGGATTTGTGTTCATGAGAAAAATACCAACCAGTAAGGAGTTGGAAGACTATTATTCTGTGTATGCTTACGAAACCGAAAAAGAAATTCCTGAGTCCACAAGAATAAGCCTGGAAAATCTACTTGATTCATTTGAAAAGTACCGGCAGAACAACCGGATCCTCGATGTGGGTTGTGGGGAAGGTTGGATATTGGAATTAGCCATGAAAAGAGGCTGGCAGGCATACGGAACTGAATTTTCTTCGAAGGCCATCGAGATATGCGGGAAAAAGGGAATAAAAATGTATGCGGGGGTGTTGGAACCAAAGAATATCCGGGAAAAGGATTTTGATATCATCGTTTCGTCCGAAACTATCGAGCATATCAATAATCCAAGAGAAGAACTTGCGAATATTCATCGACTACTTCGTGCGGGTGGATTGTTTTACGTGACCACACCCAATTTCAATTCTTATTTGAGACGAATGATGAAGGATAACTACGCTATAATTAAATACCCGGAACATTTATCTTATTATACATCAACGACATTAAACAAATTATTGAAAGAAACCGGGTTTAGTAAAGTTAAATTAATGACAACCGGGATAAGCTTCTCACATTATCATCTCAGCAAAGTAAGCGAAGATCAAAGGGATTTTACAAATAAGAGCACCGATGAAAAACTACGAAAGAAAATTTCTAAATCGCCTGTACTGCAGATGATAAAAAAAGGCGTTAATTCCGGTCTTACCCTTTTAAGTACAGGCATGACCCTGAAAGGCTTCTACACCAGGAAGTAAAACATGACCGGGTTACACAAGTTTCTTTTTTACTTTTTTCTTTAGCGCAAGTTCGGCTTTTGGAGGATTGAAGATAATAAACAGAAAAGCTGTATAGAAAGGCAGACAGGGAATTTTATACCGGACCAGCGACCCAAAATTAGACGTGGAAAGTCCCACTGCGAATGCAAATACCAGGGTAAATATGAGACAAAACTGCAAAGTTTCATCAGCCAGTATTCGTTGCACCACCCGTATCGGGTTATTTCGAAAAATTACAACGATTGAAAAAGCAAGAAAAAACAATGACTCCGCAGCCGAGATCATCACGATAGGTTTTCTTGCTTCCCATGGATATGGTCTGAACAATGTAACATTGATCCCTGCCGGCGCCTTTTCCAGCATTCCAAGCAGGGTGGGATCCATATCACCTAATGAGTAAGCCGAGCCATCCTGCTCCGAAGATATTCTGTATAAATAATCCCGTGTAACAGCAGCTTTGTAACCGATACTTTCTACGTTGTATTGTCCGAATAATTCAGTTTGTAATCTTCCCCCGACCACAACAAGACCAACGATCGATGCAGCATAAAGAAAATATCGTACAAATAAGATCAGCCTCGCGTCCTTTATTCTATAAGACAGCAAACCAACCCCCCATAATAGTACCGCTGGCAAAAAAGCCATTATGATATAAGCTTTTATGATAAAAATGATGTATAAAAACACCAGGGCGCCAATCGAGTTGGCCACTACCTTTTTATTTTCAAAAAAAATCAAATAGATAAAATGTGTAACCCAGCCTAAACAGGAAAAGGTAATGGTATCTTTCATAAATCCCGACCCCCAAAACACCACACTGGGTATGAACAAAAATGCAAAAGCCATTTGTTTTGTCAGCCTCGGGTATAACTTGGTAAACACAACAAATAATTTCCATACACCGAGAAACGACAAAGCCGAATATAATGCGGTCATGGGTAGATAGCTGTCTAAGGCAAACAGACCCAAAAAGGCACCAATCTGCGGCACGACATAGTCGGAAGAGCTGTCATACCATAACATTTTTGAGGTGTAGTTATACAAATCCGTATCATAATAATCTCCAATACCTGTTATGAGCTTGAACCAACTGGCAAATGAATCCTGCAAAGAGGAATTAATCGTGAGGGAATGAAACCAGTAATAAAAAGTATCACCTCCTTTATAATAATAATGGTATGCCAGTCCAACAAAAAGCCCTCCGAATACTTTTACACTAAGACCCCAAAATAAATACTTTCTCAATGGGTGCGTCTTGGGATAGTATCTATTGCGGTAATAAGCTGCAAAAAGAAAAATGACAAAAAGATAAACGGGAAGTAAAAGGTAATCGGTTAGTGTAATATATTGCGTAAAAACATACATTCAAATTGTGCGGTATTGCTGGGATAATAGCCCTGTCAAATAAAGGGCAAAACGATTTGTCGAAATTAAGACAATCCATCCGAACTCTTGAAACCAGAGGACCGGATGACGAAGGTATTTTTTTATCCGATGATATGGGGCTGGCACAGCGACGGCTTGCGATCATCGATACCAGCGCAGCCGCCAACCAGCCAATGTGGGATAAAACAAAACGCTACACTATAATTTTTAATGGCGAGATATTTAATTACCAGGAACTGCGAAGCAAATATTTTTCTGCCGAGGAACAAAAAGCACTACGTACAAGTTCCGACACGGAAATTTTACTGGAGCTTTTTATAAAGCAAGGTGAGGGATGCCTTCCGTTACTGGAAGGTTTTTTTGCTTTTGTGATATATGATACGCAAACAAAAGACCTGTTTGTAGCAAGAGACAGGTTCGGAAAAAAGCCGCTTAATTATTATATCGATGATGATCGCTTCGTTTTTGCCTCCGAGATCAAAGCGCTGTACCAGTTTGGTATTCCGAAAGAATTAAACTATGAAGCACTGCAGCTTTACCTGCAGCTTGCCTACATACCCCAACCGCTCAGCATATTAAAACATATAAAGAAGCTTGAACCGGGTTCAAGACTTGTGTTGAAGGGAAGTAATATTGAAGTAAAAAGATGGTATGAATTGCGGCCAACATACGATTATAAATATGTTCCTTCATATGAAGAAGCCCAAAAACAACTGGTTCCTTTGCTGGAAGATGCCGTCGTAAAAAGACTGATAAGTGATGTACCACTGGGCGCTTTTTTAAGCGGGGGAATTGACTCTTCAGTTATTGTTGCCTTAGCAAGCCGTCATCAAAAATCGTTGAACACCTTTTCAATCGGGTTTAAAGATGAACAGTATTTTGATGAAACCCATTTCGCCGAATTGGTCGCAGAAAAATTCAAAACCAATCATGCGACATTTCGCCTGGGGTTCGATGATTATTTATCTCACATATTTGATGTCCTGAACTATCTCGATGAACCGTTTGCTGATTCAGCATCATTACCCCAATTTATCCTTTGCATGGAAACAAGAAAACATGCAACGGTTGCCATTTCGGGTGATGGTGGCGATGAAGTGTTTGCCGGCTACAACAAACATTATGCAGAATGGCAGGCAAGAAAAAGATCATTGGCCGGCTCCATAGTTAAAATGGGGTACCCTATTTGGAAAATGATGCCGAAAAGCAGGAACAATCGCTTCTCCGATCTGATCCGCCAGTTGCATCGCTATGCTGAGGGCGCAGGGCTTTCTGCAAAAGATCGTTACTGGCATTGGGCATCGACCTTTTCGGATGCTGAACTTGACAAACTGATCGCAAAGCAGACAAATGATAAGATCAGTTATTCGATCATCAATTCCGTGAAAGAAAAATATCTTTCTAACATCAATGATGATTTCAATTCTGTGTTAAAAACAGATCTCGATCTTGTATTGGCCAGTGACATGTTGGTAAAGGTTGACCTGATGAGCATGGCCAACAGTGTGGAGGTCCGATCACCTTTCCTTGATCATCATGTGGTTGAATTTGCTTTTACCTTGCCATCAGGATATAAGATTAACAAAACGGGCAGGAAGAAGATCGTGAAAGACGCATTCAGGAATATATTACCACCGGAGATCTTTAATCGCGGCAAACGGGGATTTGAAATACCAATGCTGAAATGGTTCCGTGAAGAATTACATACACACATTTTTGATGACCTGCTAAATGAAAAATTTGTAAAGGAACAGGGAATCTTTAATACAGATTATATCGGTTGCATGAAAAAGCAATTGTACTCAAATGCGCCGGGTAATATTGTGGAGCAGCTTTGGGTGCTCATCGTTTTTCAGCATTGGTATAAGAAATATTTTATGTAAAACCTTTTTGTGCGTAAAGGCATCTTTACTATATCACTTGACTTCGAACTTTTCTGGGGCGTGAGAGATCATCGCACGTTGGAAAGCTATGGCGGAAATATCCGCAATGTTCATCTTGTTGTGCCCCGCCTGCTTGAATTATTTACCAAATATAATGTGCATTGCACCTGGGCGACCGTAGGCTTCCTTTTTTTCAAAGACAGAAAAGAGATGGCTGGCTACTTGCCTTCGAGCCGCCCCGAATATGAAAAGAAAGAGTATGATCCCTATTCATACCTTGAACAAAACGAACTGGAAAACATATATCACTTTGCCCCGGCACTTATCGAGCAAATAAAAAACACCCCGGGACAAGAAGTGGGGACTCATACATTTTGTCATTTCTATACATTGGAAAAAAATACAACTGTCGAACAGTTTCAAAGCGATCTCCGGGCAGCAAAAAGAATTGCAGGTGAAAAAGGAATAACCATCAACAGTATTGTGTTTCCACGCAACCAGTATTCAGAAGCGCATATCAGTGCGTGTTTGCAGGAAGGAATAAAGATATACAGGGGTAATGAGCTTTCAAGAGTTTACAAACCCACTTCACGGGAAAATGAAAATTATTTCAGGCGGGCAATTCGATTTGGAGATACTTATGTAAATCTTACCGGTCATCATTGTCATCCACTTCCACCACCAGGTGAAATTATTAATATACCCGCAAGTCGTTTTTTGCGGCCATACACCCCAAAATTTAAAATGCTTGATGGATTTAAATTCAGCAGGATACAAGGTGGAATAAAATTTGCCGCTAACCACGGACTTATTTACCAGCTATGGTGGCATCCGCATAATTTCGGTCAATACATGGATGAGAATTTCAGCTTTCTTGAAAGAGTTTTCAAAGTATACCAGCAATTAGAGTCGGCGAAAAAAATTGAATCATTAAATCTTGTCGAGATCTACCGAAGAACCACAAATCCATGAAACCAAAGATCATCATCCTGGCACGGGACTGCGACTCCACCAATGTTGTCTACAACTATCTTAAAAAATATTTTGATATCAATGCGGTAGTATTTGAAACGCCAATACCCAGGAAAAAGCAGTTTTTGAATCGAGCCAAACGGCTTGGTTACATCAGCGCAGTAAGCCAGGTGATATTTTTTCTTTGCATTGCCCCGATAATAAAGAGATTTTCCCGGAAACGAAAAGCAGAGATCTTTAAGCAGTATGAGCTTGATGAAACCGGTCCGCCAAAGGAAATAATAAAACGAATACGATATGCAAACACCGAAGAAGGCCGCTCTGTGATCAGGGAATTAAAGCCTGATCTTGTGCTGGTAAATGGCACAAGGATTATTTCAAAAAAGACACTTGAATCCGTGCCGGCAACATTTATCAATATCCATACAGGTATTACACCGGCTTTCCGGGGAGTACATGGCGGCTATTGGGCAATGGCCACCGGTAAGAAAGATCTTTTCGGTACGACGGTACATTATGTAGATACCGGGGTGGATACGGGAGGAATTATTGAGCAGGTGTTTATAGAACCGCCAAAGCAGGATAATTTTTACACATATCCTTATTTACAATATGCCTCCGTCCTTCCTGTTTTGAAAAATGTCATTCAGTCCTTCGTTGATGGAAATAAACCGTTGCCCAAATCCCCTGTTACAACAGAATCCGAATTATGGTTTCATCCCACGGTGTTTCAATGGCTCAGGAATTTGAGAAGAACATATTTATTCGTTCTTATATGCTCTTTTCTGCAATTCTGAAGTAATTTGCAGCACTAAATGCCAAGAGTTTTAAGAATACTTAATCGCCTTATCATTGGCGGCCCTTCGAAAAACGCTGTATATCTTTCGCGGTATATGCACCCTGATTTTGAAACGCTTCTTGTTACAGGTGGTAAAGAAGATCATGAGCAGGATGCTGATTTTTTAGCGACGTCAAATAGCATTGAACCACGTTGTATCCCCGAAATGAAAAGACCTATTTCTCCGCGCCAGGATTGGATCGCTTATAATAAATTAAAAGACCTGATCAAAGAATACAAGCCGGATATTGTTCATACACACGCTGCAAAATCCGGAGCGTTGGGAAGGCTTGCGGCAAAACATGCAAATGTTCCTGTGATCGTACACACTTTTCATGGCCATGTTTTTCATTCCTATTTCAATTCGTTAAAAACAAACTTTTTCATACGAACGGAAAGATATCTTGCCGGGTTTAGTGATGCGATCGTTGCCATAAGTGATGTTCAGAAAAAAGAACTGTCCGATGATTTTAAGATCGCCTCTCCTGATAAATTCCGGGTTATTCCCCTCGGACTCGATCTTGATAATTTCACTATTGACCAGGAAATAAAGAGAAATAAATTCAGAACTGAATTTGGCCTGGATGATGATACCGTTGCGATCGGGATCATCGGGAGATTGGTCCCTGTAAAAAATCATTCGCTTTTTCTAAAAGGCTTGCACTACGTTCTCAATAATTCGAGCATCAATGTGAAAGCTTTTATTATCGGCGACGGAGAAAGCCGTAGCGGCATTGAGAAAATGGCAAGCGATCTCGGGATAAAATTCTCAAGGCATACCGATCCCGAACATTTATACCCATTAGTACTCACTTCATGGAGAACAGACGTTGATGCAATTTGTGCAGGGCTTGATATTATTGCTTTAACATCGTTAAACGAAGGCACGCCGGTGAGTTTAATTGAGGCGCAGGCTGCTGGCAAACCGATCGTATCTACGAGGGTTGGAGGTATAGCAGATGTGGTGATGGAGAATCAAACCGCCCTGCTTTCAGCTATCACAGATGAGGAGGCTTTCTCAAAAAATCTATTGAAACTGGTGAATGATGCATCACTTCGTCACCAGTTCAGCAATACCGGGAAAGATTATGTGATCGAACGCTTCAGCTATCACCGGTTGATAAAGGATATGGATAGCCTTTACCGGGATCTTTTGGAAAGAAAGAAAAATGGTAAAGAATATTTATGAAGCTGTGGGGAAACAAAAAAGGCTCCGGGGTTTTTGATTTTGGGCTTTTAGGGACTGATATGCATTCTCATCTTGTCCCGGCGATTGATGATGGATCTCCTGATATTGAAACTTCATTACACCTGGTACAAGGATTAAGTGAGCTCGGGTTTAAGAAATTGATTACTACTCCTCATATTATGCAAGGGATGTACCCGAATACGCGGGATGATATTTTACAACGATTTGAATTGTTAAGAAAGGAAGTAGCCGGATCGGGGATACAAATAGAGCTTGGAATTGCTGCAGAATATTTTTTGGATGATGATTTAAAGAAACTGCTTGCCGATAAAGAGCCACTATTGTCTTTTGGTGACGGCCTGGTATTGGTGGAGTTTTCCATGGCCAGTGAACCGATCGATTTTAAGGAATTGCTTTTTGAAATGCAGATGCAGAACTACCAGCCGGTGATCGCTCACCCCGAACGTTATGTTTATCACGAAAGAAATAAAGAATTCTTTGAATTGTTAAAGAGTGCCGGTTATTTCTTCCAGTTAAACATCATGTCATTGGCCGGCGCCTATGGTAAATCCGTGACAGAGCTGGCCAAATATTTTATCAAACATCAATACTACGAGCTTGCCGGCACTGATCTGCATAACGTACACCATCTTGAACATTTGCATAACTCGTCGATCGGTCATGGCTTGAAAGAGCTCCTCGATTCGGGAAAATTGCTGAACCCTGAGCTCTAGATCCTGATTGAACTTTTCTTCTTGTCAATTGTAATTAGTAAACAATGACCAGGTTTACCATAAAGGATCTTGAGAATCTCTCAGGGATTAAAGCACACACTATCCGGATATGGGAGCAGCGTTATTCATTTCTAAAACCCGGCCGGACAGGTTCGAATATCCGCTATTATAGCAATGATGATCTGAAAACGATTCTGAATATTTCCATACTGAGTAAATATGGATTTAAGATCTCTCACATTAATGAAATGTCTGCTTCGGATGTTCAGGCAAGAGTGGCCGGGTTGAAGATCGCCGGCGCCCAACAGGAACGGGTTGTAAATGAACTGATACAAAAGATGGTTGATCTTGACACAGCAGGTTTCGAAAAGATCCTGGAAAAACTGATCACGGCAAATGGTATTGAGAAAACGATCATACAAACCATATTTCCTTTTTTCGAACGTATAGGAATTCTTTGGCAAACAGGTAATATCAACCCTGCACAGGAACACTTAACTACCAATATTATCAGGCAAAAACTGATCGTTGGAATCGACCAGGCAAAGCCTCTGATAAGAGTTAACAGATCCTTTCTTCTCTTTTTACCTGAGCGCGAACTGCACGAGCTTGGATTGCTGCTTGTATATTATCTATTGAAAAAAAGAGGTGTTAATGTATTTTACATTGGTGCCAATGTGCCGCTTAAGGACGCCCAGTTTATTGCGGACGCAAAAAAACCAGACTACATATACATACATTTTACTTCCTGTTCACCCGGTTTTAATTTTTCAAAATTTCTTTCACAAGTGAACGAAAAAATACCCCGACCGAAGATCATCATCTCCGGTTACCCCGCCCTGAGTTATAAAAAACCCCTTCCAAAAAACGTCGAATTCAAACATTCTCTGCCTGAACTGGTGGAATTTATTTCTTCGTTGTAATCACCCGGCAAATTTTTCCTGTTGCAATTTCTGTTTAGGATTTTGAATTGGTTTTAGCCCTATTGTTAAACAGAATCGCTGCCGGCTTTTTGGAGTGTTTAACTTTGGTTTATTAAAAGTTAAACAAACATGTTATGTCTACAGCCGAGTTTAATGAGATGCTCATCAGGAATTCAGCACCGTTGAAACCATTTGCCGTAAGCCTTACGCATGACCAGGACCTGGCGAAAGATCTTTTCCAGGAAACATTATACCGGGCATTGGCAAACAAAAACAAGTATAGTACAGGCACCAATATAAAAGCATGGCTGTTTACTATCATGAGAAATATTTTTATTAACGACTACAGGAGAAAAGCAAAATATCAAACCATCCTGTATCATTCCATTATGGACCCCTTATACAATCACGGGAATAAAGCGTCTATTGCCGGCGAATGTTCATTGCAATTAAAGGAGTATATAAGGGTCATACATCACCTGCCGCAAATTTTTAGAACGCCTTTTTTGTTGTACTTTGAAGGGTACCGGTATCATGAAATTGCTGAATCGCTGAACGAACCATTGGGTACTATCAAAAGCAGGATACACTTTGCCAGGAAATTATTGAAGGAACACATCAGCCGTTAATAATTATGTCATCTTCAGTTATTATAGTGGGGAGTGGATTTGCCGGCTTATCGGCTGCAGCTTTTATGGCCAGGGCTGGATGGGATGTGACAGTGATTGAAAAAAATTCAACACCCGGCGGAAGAGCCAGGCAATTAAAAGAACAAGGTTTCATTTTCGATATGGGGCCAAGCTGGTACTGGATGCCGGATGTATTTGAAAATTATTTCAGCAAATTCGGCAAGAAAGCTTCTGATTATTATACACTTCACCGGCTTGATCCATCATATCGCATTTACTGGGAAGATGGTTTTACGGATGTACCTGCGGATTATGATGCTTTCAGGAAAATGGCGGATGAATTTGAGCCGGGCGCAGGTGTACAACTGGATAAATACCTGGATGAAGCAAAATTCAAATATGATATTGGGATCAATAAGCTGGTTTACAAGCCCGGCCGTTCATTAACTGAGTTTATCGACGCTGATATTTTCAAAGGTCACAGGGGACTCTCCAAAGGAGTTCTTCCGGACCTTTGGAGAGTTCTTCGCCTGGATGTATTTACGTCGATAAAAAAACATATTGCAAAACATTTCAAAGATCCGCGGCTCCGGCAATTAATGGAATTTCCTGTTTTATTCCTTGGCGCCTTGCCGGAAAGCACACCTGCACTTTACAGTTTGATGAATTATGCTGATATAAAAGGCGGTACATGGTATCCGGAAGGGGGGATGTATTCAGTGGTGGAAGCAATGTATAAGCTTGCTCTTGAACTGGGTGTAAAATTTTATTTCAACGAGGAAGCCAGGCAAATAAACGTACAAAATAACGTTGCACAAACCCTCGTGACTGGCAATGGTGTATATGAAGCGGATGTCATTATCAGCGGCGCAGATTATCATTTTACCGAACAAAAACTTTTACCTGCTGATTATCGTAGTTATAGTAAAACTTATTGGGACAAACGGGCGATGGCCCCGAGTTGCCTTTTGTATTTTATTGGGCTCAATAAAAAATTAAAGAATGTGGTTCATCACTCTTTATTCTTTGATGTGCCGTTTCAACAACATGCAAACGAAATTTACAATGAACCAAGATGGCCTGCCGACCCACTTTTCTATGTGAGCATGAATTCCGTATCGGATGCATCTGTGGCCCCTCCGGGTTGTGATAATATGGTGTTGCTGATCCCTGTTGCTTCAGGTCTGGAAGATGATAATGATGCTGTAAGAGAAAAATATTTTCAACAGGTTATGCAAAGAATGGAAAAACATACCGGCCAATCGATACTTGGGGCTGTGATCTATAAAAAGACCTTTTCTGTTTCAGATTTTGCAAGTGAATACAACTCTTTCAGGGGAAATGCATATGGGTTGGCAAATACCCTGATGCAAACAGCGTTGTTCAAGCCATCATGCAAGAGTAAAAAAGTAAAGAATCTTTTTTATACCGGGCAACTAACGGTACCTG
>JAICPX010000496.1 GCA_025929635.1 Chitinophagaceae bacterium | reverse complement strand
CCATGTGGCCCCATGGTCATCACTGAAAATAATTGTGGAGTGAGGGATTTTTGTTTCATTCCAATACTGTGCAGCAAAAACCAATTTGCCATTCTGCATGGCAATGCCACTGCCGGGACCGTTAAAAAATAAATGCCATGCTGGATTTTTTACCTGTGTGGTAATATTATAAGGCGAAGACCATGAAAGCCCGTCGTCACTGCTGCTTACTAAAACAAACTGACCTGTCGTGTCCGGCGATAGACCTGGCAGCGAACCAGCAATCGAACGATTGCCTTTACTCCACAACGCAGCAACAAGTATTTTTTTGGTTACTGGATCAAATAAAACTGCCGGATCGCCAATACCATTATTCTCGTGTGGTGCACCCATATCCATAATTATTTTCATCGGTTCCCAAGTTTTTCCATTATCGGTGCTGCGACTCATACCTACATCTATATTACCGGGAAGATCCCTGCTATCTTTGTATCGAATATCATATACTGCAATCAAGGTTCTTTTATCTGTTTGCACAATGCCGGGAATGCGGTAAGTATTTACATTATCATCACCGGCGTTTCTTACTGCAATCCCTGTTCGCTTTACATAATTTGAACGATCCTGCTTTACTATAAGTCCCTTACCAGCTGCATCAAGCAGTTTCGTACAACGCAATTCTATTTTATGATTGATCTCAGCATCGTTTTTTAGAACAATGCTGAACCAGATAAAATTTATTCCAGCTGAAAGATCTAAAGTAACCGGCACATCAAAAGAAGCGGTTGAAGGAGCTATTGATGCAAGAAGTTTTTCTGTTGAAAATGGTTCTGCGCCGGTAAGATATACGTCTACCTTTTGCACATCAGCAATAGCGGCAGCATTTAAATTGCATTGCAGTTTCCGATATTGCTGTGTTATATTGCCGGCTGGAATTGATACAGCAACACGAAGAATAGGATTAGCCGCTAATCCTTTTAGAATCGGTATTGATGGCGAATAAGAAGAAGCCTGTATCGCCGGCGGCGCAGCGTTTACTTTTTTTAAACCTTCGAAACTACATAGCACAACTAAAAAAATGCACACCGTTATTTTAAAAAAAAGCGATTTCATAATATTTTTTTATGTTTCATTAAAATCTTTGTTCTTAGGCCGCAGGAATAAAAGCTGAATTATCAATGCCACTGCAACAATACCCGCAAGCATCGCAAAATCTTTTCCCAGGTTTCCAGCGTCTGTAGATTTGCCTAATAAATCCGTTATAAATGCACCCGCAAAAACGCCGACCATATTCATCAATCCGTATGCCGTTGCGCGATATTTTCTTGAAACAAACTGACAGAGTATCGGCATATTGTTAGCATCAAACATACCATAACCAAAACCAAAACAAAATGCAGCTCCGATAACGCTGAATAATGACTGTCCGAAGCCAATCAGCATTAATGCAGGTATAGTTAGTCCCAAACCAATAGCACTTGTATAAATTCTTCCTCTTAAGTTTTTCTGTACCCATTTATCTGACAAGACACCACCGAAGATGACACCAATGAAAGATGAGGCTGCAATTGTGATAGTTGATAATGGGCCGGCTTTTGCCATATCAATATTCAGGTTTTCCGAAAATAATGTCGGCAGCCAATTTTTTACTCCCCAGCCTGGTAAACTTGGTATTGCGAAATAAAAAAGAATGATCCAGAAAGAAATATTAGTAAATAAGACCCCAATTCCCTTGAACAGCGATGATTTCTCAATGATAGTTTTCCCGGATGATCTAGCAGCTCTTTTTTCTTTTAAAAACAAAATCAGGATCAGAGAATATACAATGCCGATAATGCCGAATGAATGAAATGCTTCCTGCCATGAAAATTGTGCAGCTATAGTTGCACCAAAACCACCCAATGCCTGTCCCATATAGAGCCCTGTCATGTGAATTCCTATTGCCAGCGATCTTGTTTTATCAGAATGGTAATCGGCAATCAGTGCTAAGCCGGCAGGGATATATAATGCTTCGCTGACTCCCATGATGGCTCTTAACCAATATAGCTGGTTGAATGTTGTTGCATAACCCATAGCGAATGTTACACCCGACCATACAAATAAACTTCCAACAATTAGCCATTTCCTGTTTACTCTATCAGCAATGATTCCTGATATCGGGCTCATGAAACCATAGATCCAAAGAAATATGGCCATGAGATAACCGAAATTGGTAGCTGTTTGCAATTCAGAAATATCCGTCATCATAGAAGGCTTCATGGTTGAAAGCATTTGCCTGTCCATATAGTTAAGCAATGCCACTACCCAAAGCAATGCCACTACCACCCAAGGATATTTTTTGGAATCTCCCATTTATTTTAAAACAAGTATTTGTGATGTTCTTATGCCGGCCCTTATTTCACCGCACGGAATATAATGTTTGTGATCACCTTTAACCGCAACGGTTGTGACTGGTGAAGCAAACGGTATCTGACCAACTTTTCTCCATTCATCTTTATAAACATTGTAAGCCAATACATCTTTACTAAAACCCGGATGATCCATCAGCAATCTATTTTTCTCTTTTATAAGCTGCTGTTTCTTTACTTCATCCTTTTCAGCGGCAATTGCAGCAATTACTGTTTCTACCTTGTGAAATGTTTCTCCTTTATCACCGCTCATAAAAAATATCTCGCTGGTTATCCCGCCAATCCCAATTCCTGCAGAAACAGGAAAAGGAAGATCCTTCTTCCTGGTCCATATATTCTTTTCAATATCGTATTCAAGTGTTGAAGAATAGAAATCGCTGATACCATTGGCATTCTTCTTCCGACCACCTATCAAATAGATATAGGATACCAGGTCTTTGTTTCCTTCAACGAGCACTGCATGTGACGCTCTTATTGGTATCGTAGCTAATTCTATCCAACCTTTCGACGGTTGATGAATAGTTAGTTTGAATAAGTAATTAGAAACTTCCGTGTTGTTTTCGCCCCCGGCGACGTATATATCCTCGCCAATAGCAACAGCAGCAAGATTTGTGAGAGGTAAAGGAAGATCAGGCAGATCAGTGATCACAATTTCTTTTGCCATATCATTTCCATGCAGCAGAAAAACTTTTTTGGAAATTCCTGTTTCATTCTCTCCACCGATACATACAATACCTTCTTTCATTTGCACGCTTGCACCATAAGCAATATTTTCTCTCAACTTATATTCATTGAAATTTTCCCATTTGTATTTTTCTTTTTTGCCAATACTCATTGCATAAATATCATTCCAGTAAGCCTTCTTTCCTCCTTGCCATGGCACGCTGTCGGGAAAATTGGATCCTCCGGCAATAATGAGTTTACCATTTATAAATCCGGCAAATACGCCAGAAAGGCCGGGTTGCTTATCCAACTTTTTATTTATGGGTAAATGCGCTGCCACAGACCAGCGGAGGTTGTATTTTTTTTGTGCCAAAATTGGGCTGTTGATTAACAAACCTTGAAGTAGAAAAGTGAGGTAAAATATTTTTTTCATCATTGCATCTGAATTCAGGCAGTTATTTTTT
>JAICPX010000423.1 GCA_025929635.1 Chitinophagaceae bacterium | reverse complement strand
CTAAAAATAGTTTCTTTATCGATCGCATGCACTGTCATAACATGTTACCATTCGCAGTTGGGATAAGCCCGCTGCATGTATTGTAATTCGGTAAGAATATATCCAAGATGTTCTGTATGTTTTCCATCTTTCCCACCTGTTTGCATAAAAACTTTCTCAGGAACAGGTAAGGCCGCTTCATCAAACACTTCCTTTACTTTATTCATCCAGGCCTCTTTTAATTGGGTAACATCAATACCAATTCTGTCTTTCGTACATCGTACTTCGTACTCCGTACATACGAACATTTCTCCCGTGTATCTCCACAATTCATCAATTGCTTTTATCATTCGTTTGTGACTTTCTTCTGTTCCATCACCTAACCGTATTACCCATTCACTGCTCCAGCGCAGATGATAAGTCACTTCTTTCAGCGATTTTTCTGCAATAGCAGCCAATTGTTCGTCCTTGCTGTGTTGTAATTGCTGGAATAATAAATACTGGTACCGGCTAAAGAAGAACTGCCGAAGAATTGTCTGTCCCCAATCACCATTTGGTTGCTCAACAAGTAGACAGTTTTTAAACTCCCTTTCTTTTCTCAAATAAGCTAATGTGTCTTCTGTGGCCCCCTCTAAATCTCCCCCGTTGGGTGAGACTTTGGGTACAGTCTCGTTAATGAGTTTTGCAGCATATTGATAAAAATTTCTTGCCTGGCCGATCAGATCCAATGATATGTTGGTTATTGCAATGTCTTGTTCCAAAACGGGTCCATGCCCACACCACTCTGCATTCCGTTGCCCGAGAATGAGCGAGTTGTCGGCTAAATGAAGAGTATATTGAATCAAAGGATCCAGCATTCGGATTTTATTTATTAATTATTAATTATTGATTATTTGCCTTCAGTTCAATAATTAATAATAAGTAATCAATAATCTACATCTGGTTTACCTCATCAGGTAAATCATAAAAAGTCGGATGACGATAGATCTTGTCCACTGCAGGTTCAAACATTTCACCCGCTTCTTCAGGATTCGAGGCATGAATATATTTTGATTCAACCACCCAAATACTTACTCCTTCCATCCTTCTTGTATAAACGTCCCTTGCATTTTCAATTGCCATTTGTGCATCGGCTGCATGCAGGCTACCAACGTGTTTATGATCGAGGCCTTGTTTGCTTCTTATAAAGACTTCCCACAAAGCCCAATCCGATTTTGCATCTGAAGAAGCTATATTGCCGCCCGTTTTATCTTCGGGAATGTCTCCGTAATAATATTTCCTTATTTGTATATTCATTAGAATTATTAATTATTTATTATTAATTATTTCGTGATCCATTTTTCAGTTTCAAAATAGCTTGATATACCTATTCACGCCTTTTTTAATGCCCTGCTTTACAAACAGGTAATTCATAGAAGTATCATTTGCCGCCATTCAATAATCAATAATTAATAATCTTAAGCTGCCTCCTGTTTCAATCGCCTCTTTTCCGCAAACGCCGCGGCAGCTTCACGAACCCACTCACCTTCTTCCCATGCCTTTCTTCTTGCATCCAGTCTTTGTTTATTACAAGGACCATTTCCTTTCACCACGTTCCAAAACTCATCCCAGTTTATTTCTCCAAAATCATAATGTTGTCGTTTTTCATTCCATTTTAGTTTTTCGTCTGGCAGCTTCATTCCCAAAACTTTCACCTGTTCGGCGCACATGTCAACAAAATTTTGCCGCAACTCATCATTGCTTTTTCTTTTGATCTTCCATTTCATGCTTTGCTCGCTGTTTGTTGATTCACTATCATGCGGGCCAAACATCATCAATGAGGGCCACCACCACCGGTTGATCGCATCCTGGCACATCGCTTTTTGTTCATCACTTCCTTTACTCAACACCAATAAGATTTCAAAACCCTGTCGTTGATGAAAACTCTCCTCTTTGCATATTCTTACCATTGCTCTTGCATATGGACCATAAGAGGTTCTCGTGAGCATTACCTGGTTTAAGATCGCAGCGCCATCAACCAACCATCCAATCGCACCCATATCGGCCCATGTTAATGATGGGTAGTTAAAAATGGAAGAATATTTTGCTTTCCCACTATGAAGATCATTGATCGTTTCTTCTCTTGTTATTCCTAAGGTTTCACATGCAGAATACAAATACAAACCATGACCTGCTTCATCCTGAACTTTCGCCAACAAGATCGCTTTCCGTTTTAATGACGGCGCTCTTGATATCCAGTTACCTTCCGGCAGCATACCCACGATCTCACTATGCGCATGCTGGCTGATCTGCCTGATATTGGTTTTGCGGTAAGCATCAGGCATCCAGTCCCTGGGCTCGATCTTTACTTCATTATCAATTTTGTCCTGGAAGATCTTATCTCCAGAGAAGTCCTTTCGGACAAAATCCTGAACTGGCATCATTAGAAATTTAATTTGCAAATCTAACGAAAACCAACGGGTGTTAGTCTATGATATTTGTCATTTGATGTCGAAATCAACGACTACTTTCTCAGTTTTAGGATGGCTTTGACAAGTAAGAATATATCCCTGTTCAATTTCTTCATGTTCCAGTCCCCAGTGAACGTCCATTTCTACTTGTCCTTCGATAAGTTTTGCTTTACAGGTACAACACATTCCGCCTTTACATGCAAATGGAAGATCCGCACCTTGTTTTAATGCGGCATCCAGAATTGTGGTATCGCTATTGAGTGAAAGATCAAAATCAAAACTCCTGCCATCAAGCTTCACCGTTATTTTTGATGCAGGTCCCTGGATTTCTGACTTCCGACTTCCGACTTCCGACTTCTTCTTCTGCCCGGATGTGGTGAATAGTTCAAAATGGATCTTTTTTTCAGGAATTTCTTTTTGCTCTAAAAAATTTTTTACGCAAAAGATCATTTCTTCCGGTCCGCATATAAATATCTCATCCATTCTTTTGTAGTCGATCAGCTTTTCCAGGTCGGTAAGTTTGCCAATATCAATTCTTCCGGAATTTATTGCGCTGTCGGTTCTTTCACGGCTAAGAATATTGATGAGGTTAAAACGATCGACGAATTTGTTTTTTAATCCTTCTAACTCTTCAAAGAAAATTATCGAACTGCGACTGCGATTCCCATAAACAAGGGTGAATGTACTTTTTGGTTCTGTTCGTAAAGTTGTTTTGATAATTGAAATAACAGGTGTAATTCCGCTGCCTGCTGCAAATGCGAGATAGTTTTTTTTATTGCCGGGATCTAACTCGGTATAAAACTTCCCCACCGGCTCCATCACTTCCAGCTCATCACCTGGTCTTAAATTCTCATTGGCAAATGATGAGAACACCCCGCCATCAACTTTCTTGATCGCTACGGTCCAGGTATTATCCAGCGGGGAACTGCAAAGCGAATAGGTCCTTCTTACTTCTTCACCATCCAGCATAGTTCGCATGGTGAGGCTTTGGCCCTGTTTAAATTTAAAACCTTCAGATAAACTTTCGGGGATTTCAAACTCAACCGAAACACACTGATCCGTTTCCTTATTAATATTTTTTATCCGAAGCCGGTGAAAATGAAGGGACATATTATTTCCTCAATCCATCGATCATGATTAAAACCATATTGTCTTCAAGTTCTTTTGCAGTGATCTTGGCAGTGGACCGGTGCCAGCTTTCAATACCGTTTACCGCATGAAGCATAATGATAACAACCGTGGGGGCATCTACTTTTTTTATTTCACCATTTTTAATACCCTCTTCAATGATCGAAGCAAAACGTTTCCGGTAATTACGGCGTTGATTGTGAAAGTTTGAAAGATAGGGTTCATCCAGGTGTTTCCATTCCCGGTCGCAAACTATTACTTCTTCAAAACTCTCGATCATTTGTTTGATGTGAAAACGCAGCAATGTTTCTATTTTTTTAATAGAACCCTGGCTGGTGCCTTCCAGTTCATCCATGAACATGGTAAAGCGGTTGGCCACATCAAAACATACCGTTTCAAGCATTTCATTTTTTGAACGGATATGATTGTACAAACTGGCGGCTTCGATACCAACCGTTTCGGCAAGGTCGCGCATTGATGTGGCTGCGAATCCTTTTTCACGGAACATCTGCGCAGCTTTCTTCAGAATGAATTCCTTTTTGGAAGCTTTTTTTCGTGTTGCTTTCATAATGCTTCAAAGATAAGTACAAATGTAAGTTCAAAATATATTCAAAACCTGTACGTTTGCCAAACTCAGTGAAAAGTCATATTTGTCATATAAGTCATAT
>JAICPX010000224.1 GCA_025929635.1 Chitinophagaceae bacterium | reverse complement strand
TAACTACGGAAGATGGTACCGGTATTGTACATACAGCTCCTGACTTTGGTGCAGATGATTTCAAAATTGGTTTAAAGTATAATTCAGGTTTCTTTACCGGCATCAATGAATATGGCAAACTTGAAAAATTAGTCTTAGTTGATCGTGAAGGAAAATTTGTAGATGGCCTGGGCGAATTCAGCAATCGTTACGTAAAAAATTATAAGGACCAAAAAGATTATGTCGATGTCAACGTAGAGATAGCTGTTAAACTGAAAAAAGAGAACAGGGCATTTAAGGTTGAAAAATACGAACACAGCTATCCCCATTGCTGGAGAACAGACAAACCGGTTTTGTATTATCCTCTTGATGCCTGGTTCATTAAAACAACGGCGAGCAAGGATAGAATGGTTGAATTGAACAAAACGATCAACTGGAAACCAAAGTCAACCGGTGAAGGAAGATTTGGTAATTGGCTGGAAAATATGGTTGATTGGAACCTTAGCCGTTCAAGATTTTGGGGAACACCATTGCCAATTTGGAAAACAGAAGACGGAGAAGAGGAAATTTGTATTGGCAGCCTGGATCAGCTTTATGCTGAAATCGAAAAAGCAAAACATCTTAATAAAACCGATCCCGATAGCAATCGGGACGTAAATCGTAAGTCTGAAATTGATTTACACAAACCATTTGTCGATGAAATTATTTTGTTAAGCAAATCCGGCAAACCGATGAAACGTGTGCCCGATCTTATCGACGTTTGGTTTGACAGCGGCGCCATGCCTTATGCGCAATGGCATTTTCCATTTGAGAATAAAGAAACATTTAACCAAAATTTTCCTGCAGACTTTATCGCCGAAGGTGTTGACCAGACCAGGGGATGGTTCTATACGCTTCATGCCATAGCCGCACTGGTATTTGATTCCGTTGCCTACAAGACCTGTGTATCGAATGGATTGGTGTTGGATAAGAATGGAAATAAGATGAGCAAGCGTTTAGGAAATGTGGTCGACCCTTTTAAAACAATTGAATCTTTTGGGGCTGATGCAACAAGATGGTATTTGGTAACGAATGCTTCCCCATGGGACAACATGAAGTTTGACCTTGATGGTATTAAAGAAGTTCAAAGAAAATTCTTTGGTACACTTTATAATACTTACCAGTTTTATGCTTTGTATGCCAATGTGGATGGATTTGCATTTAAAGAAAAATATGTACCGCTTGATGAAAGACCCGAGATCGATCGCTGGATACTTTCTTCATTGAATTCAGTTGTAAAGAAAGTAAATGAATTCATGGAAGATTATGAGCCTACACAGGCAGGTCGGGTTGTTGAAGATTTTGTTGACGGGCATTTGAGCAACTGGTATGTCCGTCTTTGCCGCCGGCGTTTCTGGAAAGGAGAATACGAACATGATAAGGTGTGTGCTTATCAAACCTTGTATGAATGTTTGGAGACTGTGCTAAGATTGATCGCCCCAATTTCCCCGTTCTTTAGCGATGCGATCTTCTGCAATTTGAATACCATTACAAAACGGTTCAGGGCCGGGTCAATTCATCATGTTGATTTTCCAACACCTGATGAAAAGGTGATAGATAAATCATTAGAAGAAAGAATGCAACTCGCGCAGGATGCTTCATCATTGATACTTTCTTTGCGGAAAAAGCAAAATATAAAAGTCCGTCAACCGCTTCAAAAGGTTTTGATACCAGTGCCGGATGGGTCAATGAAAGAACAACTCAAAAAAGTTGAGGACCTGGTAAAAGCAGAGGTGAACGTGAAAGAGATGGCGTATTTAAACCCTGAAAACACATTCATCAAGAAAAAGATCAAACCCAACTTTGTTGCATTGGGTAAAAAATTGGGTCCAAAAATGAAAACTGTTTCACATTTGCTGAGCCAGTGGACCCAGGATCAAATAAGAATTTTGGAAAAAGATGGTCAATATAGTTTGACGGTTGAGGGGGAAGAATTAATATTACAGGCTTCCGAAGTCGAGGTCACAAGCGAGGACATTCCCGGCTGGTTAGTCGCAAGTAAAGGTCAGCTCACCGTTGCGTTGGATGTAACGATTACCGAAGAATTGGAACATGAGGGCAATGCCCGCGAGTTCGTCAACAGGATTCAGAAGATCCGCAAGGACAGCGGGTTTGAGCTTACTGACAGGATAGAAGTTGGTGTAATGGCGGAGAATGCCCGCCCGGCGGTCGGACCGGGATTAAAAAATTCGTTAGCTCAGTTTAAAGACTATATTTGCGCCGAAATTCTGGCAGATAAACTCGAATTTTTGCCAGAAAACAACAGTGGAATAGAAATTGAAGTGAATGATATTCAACTAAAAGTGATTGTATCAAAAAAAGCTTAACAGTATGGCTACCAAGAAAAAGCCAGCATCAAAAAAAGCCAGCAAGCCAGTGAAAAAGGCGGCTCCCAAAAAGCCGGCACCTAAAAAAGCTGCTCCTAAAAAAGTGGCTAAACCCGCCGCGAAAAAACCGGGTGTTCAAAAACCGGCAAAAGTTGCCGCAAAAAAACCTGTAGATAAACCAGCTAAAGCAGGGGATAAGAAATCGTCTGCTCAAGAAAACAAATCTTTAGTTTCCGTTAAACCCCAAATAAAACCCATAGTGAAAAAAGAACCTCCAAAACCCGTGAAAGTTGTGATACCTAAGACTTCAACAAAGTCGGTAAAGAAATATGAGCCTGAGTTTACAAAATCCGTACTTGATGCCCAGGAACAAGATGCAGGGGCGCCATCAATGAGATATTCAGATGCAGAATTAACTGAATTCAGAGAAATAATCATGAAGAAACTGGACGCAGCCAAAAAAGAATTGAACTACCTGCAGGGCCTGATCACCAGAAAGGACGAAAGTGGTGATATGGATGAAGGACGTTACATGACCATGGAAGACGGAAGTGTAAGCATGGAAAGAGAACAGCTAAGTCAAATGGCAAGCCGCCAGATAACGTTCATTGATCACCTGGAAAAGGCAATCATGCGCATTGAAAACAAGACCTATGGCATCTGCCGTGTTACCGGCAAGTTGATCGATAAAGCCAGGTTAAGGGCGGTGCCGCATGCTACACTCAGCATTGAAGCAAAGCAAATGATGAATAAATGATCCGATAGCTATCGGATTTCCACAACTGATTTGAAACCGTCTCGCCTCACGCATGACGGTTTTTTTCTTTTGAATTTATTTTCCAAGTAACTTGTTGCAAATTTTTGCTTCAATGATTCGGCAGCTTTTACTAACCGCTTTTCTATTTCTTACAATAGTAATAAGATCACAGGTTGTTTCAGGTCCCATGCTGGGCCCTGTTGAATACCGGGATGCCAAGATCTGGCTCGAGGTAACACAAGGGGTGAAATCAGTTTCGCTTCAATTCAAAAAGAAAGGGGATATAAAAACAAAAACTATAGTTTACAAAGGACAATTAGGAAATGAATTTAATCCGTTGCAAGTGACAGTTGGCGGTCTGGATTTTAATACAACATATGAGTACCGGTTTATAATTGATGGAAAGCCATCCACAGCCAAAGGAGAATTCACTACAAAAGATCTCTGGCAATATCGCAGACCTGTTCCTGATTTTTCTTTTCTTACCGGTAGTTGTGCGTTCGATAATGAACCGGCTTATGACAGGTTATATACGGACCTGGTGAGATTAGACAGGCCGGCCACACCTTATGGAAAAGATTCTTCCATTTTTGTTACGATGGCAAAGGAAAGATCAGCCTTTATGTTATGGCTGGGTGATAGCTGGTACACAAGAGAAGTAGACTATAATAGCGAATGGGGCTTGTGGTACAGAGCCCATCATGCCCGGGCACAACCTGTGCTGCAAAACTTTCTGAAATCGATGTCTCAATTTGCGATCTGGGATGATCATGATTATGGTCCAAATGATATTGGTAAGAATTATATTTTAAAAGAGGCAAGCAGGAGAGTTTTCATGAATTATTTCTGCAACACTTCTTATGGAGAGAACGGACAAGGAATCTATTCAATGGTAAGTTGGGCCGATGTAGAAATCTTTATGACAGATGCCCGCTGGTGGCGCAGTGAAGAAAAGATCAAAGATTCTGTTGCTGGCAAGCCAAATCCTGAAAAGAGAATGTTGGGTAAGGAACAAATGGAATGGTTGAAGAACTCTTTGTTGTACAGTTACGCAACTTTCAAAATAGTCGCTGTTGGCAGCCAGGTACTAAATCCTGTCTCACCTTTTGATAAATGGTGGGATTTCCCTGCCGAGTATGAGGAGCTGATGAACTTCATCAAAGAGTATAAGATCACTGGCGTGGTATTTCTCACCGGTGACCGGCACCATAGCGAGGTTATTAAGGTAGACCGTCCGGGTCATTATCCTCTTTATGATATTACCGTTTCTGCTCTCACCTCCGGGGGTTATCCGTTCAGTACGGCTGAGAAAAATAACCCGTATCGGGTAATTGGTTTTGATCAAAAGCAAAACTATGCAAGGTTCTCTTTTACAGGAAAAAGGGGTGAACGAATAATGACGGTTCAATATTTGGGGATAAAGGGCGAGAACCTGGGCGAGTGGAGTGTACACGAAAAAGAGTTGAGATATCAATAAGCTTGCAAGGCACGGAGAGCAAGCGAAAAGGCATACGGAACAATGGATAAGGACTTAACCAATGACCAGCAACCAGGATCCAGCATCAAGAACCCAGCATCAAGAATCCAGCATCAAGAATCCAGCATCAAGATCATGACAATTCATTTCACATATGAAAAATCAAAAGTGATACAAGCCTTGCGCTATCATTTTATTACGAGACCTGAGCTACGAATAATGATCATCATTGTAAATGTGTTTGCATTGCTATCAGCAACATTGGCTTATTTTAAGCTTGTTGGTATAATGGCATTTTTCCTGGGTTCGGTTCTTTGGTTCATGTTAATGACCAGTATATGGTTTTTATTGCCGGGTGTTATCTATCGCCGGAACAACACTTTTAAAGATCATTTTGATATGAGTTTTGAGGAAACGGGATTTTCGCTTGGTAATGAACGGGGCTCACGGAACTGGTCATGGAAAGTATTAAGTACATTTTTAGAAAGCCCACATTTTTTTCATTTGTATTTTGATAGCCGTACTTTTTTTCTTGTTCCAAAATCAGGATTCAAATCCATTGACGAGATTTTTGAATTGAGACAATTGCTGAGGGAGAAAGTGAGGAGGAAGTGAGAAGTCGGAAGTCGGAAGTCGGAAGTCGGAAGTCGGAAGTCGGAAGTCGGAAGTCGGAAGTCGGAAGTCGGAAAAAAAAATGCGTCTTGAAGTTAGGAAAAAATCGTACATCGTACATCAGACATCATTCCTCACAACTCTTTTTCCATTTCAAAATGAGGGATTGTGATCTCCATGAATTCAGGGCTGGTTATTTTATATCCCATCTTTTCAAAAAAAGTTACTGTAGGTTTTCTTGCATGCATACTCATTACCCTATAACCATGATCTCTTGCCAGGTTTTCGGCAAACTGTATCAATGCCCTTCCAATTCCTTTGCCCTGCAGGTTATTTAGCACTGCCATTTGTCTTAGTCTTGCTTTTTTGGGCTCCATTTCAACGATCATACAGCAACCAAGCATTTGCTCATCTTCAAATGCACCGATCAGGAGGTTATCTTTCTCTTTTTCTATTTCTTCTCTTGAAAAAGTAAGACCAAGTGGTTTGCGAAGGATATCTTCCCGCATCTTTATCATTTGCTGGTATTCAGGAGTGCCAAAATCGATTATTTTTAGCGCCATAGTTGGTTTTGCTTATTGAACAATGCCCGATTTCAATTTACAACTTAAATTGATACTACCAGCCGTTTGCAATTACATTTTTGAGTAAACAATATGGGCTAATCGTTAGTATTCAGCGGTTTTTGAATGGCAAGAAAAAAATGCTGTAAATGCGGTAGTTAATTCAAATATTCTATTTTTGCAGCCATATTTAACTAAACTATCTCGTCATGTCAGACATTGCATCAAGAGTAAAGAAAATTATTGTAGACAAATTAGGTGTTGACGAAGCAGAAGTAACTAACGAAGCTTCTTTTACAAATGATCTGGGTGCAGATTCATTAGACACCGTTGAACTGATCATGGAATTCGAAAAAGAATTCAACATCTCCATTCCTGATGAGCAGGCAGAAACCATTACAACTGTTGGCCAGGCAATTGCTTACCTGGATGAAAACGCAAAGTAATATCTCGCCTCAGGCGGTATGTAAATACCTGCCTGTCGGTTGACAGGAAATAAAACTTATCCGCCTTCTGCAAGTATCGTGGAAGGCGGTTTTACTTTACCTCATAGCTGCTTAACTTTAATTAAAATTATAGCCGGCAATTATGGAATTGAAAAGAGTAGTCATAACAGGAATGGGTGCAGTAACCCCGCTTGGAAATACAATTGATGAATACTGGAATGGATTGATCAATGGGGTATCCGGCTGTGATATGATCACTTTATTCGACGCTTCAAAATTCAAAACCAGGTTTGCTTGTGAAATAAAAGGCTTTGACCCAACCGCTTTTTTAGAAAAGAAAGAAGCCCGGAAGATCGATCGTTTTACTCAAACGGCTTTGGTTGCCAGCGACCAGGCAGTTAAAGATGCCGGTATTACAAAAGATAATGTTGATGGTGACAGGGTAGGAGTTGTATTTGCCAGTGGTATCGGCGGTTTGATCACCTTCCAGGAAGAAGTAATAAATTTTGCAACTGGTGACGGTACTCCCCGATTTAATCCGTTTTTCATACCCAAAATGATACTGGATATTGCTGCAGGGCAGATATCGATGAGGCATGGTTTCAGAGGGCCAAACTTTGCAGTGGTGAGTGCCTGCGCATCTTCTACAAATGCAATGATGGAGGCCTGTAATCTAATTCGCTTAGGTAAAGCAGATATTATTCTTACTGGTGGGTCTGAAAGTGTAGTACGTGAAGCGGGTGTTGGCGGGTTTAATGCAATGAAAGCGCTAAGTGAAAGAAATGATGATCCAAAGACGGCAAGCAGGCCATATGACAAAGATCGCGATGGTTTTGTTATGGGTGAAGGAGCTGGTGTTGTAGTACTCGAATCTCTCGAACATGCAAAAGCAAGGGGTGCAAGAATATATTGTGAACTGGCCGGTGCCGGTGCTACTGCTGATGCTCATCATATCACCGCCCCACATCCTGAAGGGTTGGGAGCAAAGAATGTAATGAACGCCGCGCTTTCCGACGCGGGAATGAAACCTGAAGACATTGATTACCTTAATACCCATGGTACATCAACTCCGCTCGGTGATATCGCT
>JAICPX010000183.1 GCA_025929635.1 Chitinophagaceae bacterium | reverse complement strand
CTTAGGAAGTTACAAATATAATTATGTTTTTGATTCAGCCAAATTTGTGAGGATTTTGTTTCCCACGCGTTTGTGACCAGTCCTCTAATTTGACTGGGTCTCCTGTTGCTGCTGGCGGTTATATAGCTCGGTATAATAGCCATTCAGGCTCATAAGTCGCTCGTGGGTACCCTGTTCAACTATCTGTCCATCTTCTATAACTACGATATTATCAAAATGAAACAGGGAGAAGATCCGGTGAGTAATAATGATCGCAGTCCGGTTTTCCAGGTACTCGTAAAGGTTGCCTATGATCTCATTTTCAGTCTTGGCGTCCACGGAACTCAGGCAGTCATCAAAGATCACCAGCCCATGATCTTTGATCAGGGCCCTGGCTATCGAGATGCGTTGTTTCTGTCCTCCACTTAACGTAACCCCCCTTTCCCCGATCATGGTGTTATACTTATCGCTAAAACTCTTAATGTCTTTATGAACACTTGCCTGCATCGCGGCTTTTTCTATATCAGCTTTACTATCATTCTTTAATCCGAACGAAATATTATTGGCGACCGTGTCGCTAAAAAGAAAAACATCCTGTGGCACATATGATATTTGCTCACGTAAAGAATGAAGATCGACCTCCCTTATATCGGTTCCATCTATTTCGATCTTGCCGTTCGTAACGTCATACATTCTAAGTAACAGCTGGGCCACGGTTGACTTTCCACTACCGGTTCTCCCAATAATGGCCACCTTCTCTCCTTCTTTAATTGATAGAGAGAAATTCTTCAGTGCTTCGATCCCTGTATGCAAATAGGTGAAGTCAACATTATGAAATTGGATATTACCCCGCATTGGTATTTTCATTGCCGATGGCACATTATGGATCACAGGTTTAGTGTCTAAAAACTCATTTAGTCTTTTCTGGGATGCGGCTGCCCTTTGGATCATGCTTGCCGTCCAGCCAATAGCACTGACCGGGAAGGTTAGCATGTTTATATAAATGACAAATTCAGTGATGGTTCCGAGTGACATTTCATTTGGATGATTAATATAATAATAACCACCGATCATTATTGTAAGCAGCGTGCTTAGTCCTATTAGTAAGGCCATCGCCGGGAAATACAACGACTCGATCTTTGCCAGGCCAATTGCATTCTTTTTATACTCGTCGCTGTTCTTATCAAAAAAGCCAAGCATAGCTTTTTCCTGGACGAATGATTTAATGACCCGGATACCGGAATAAGATTCCTGGGCATTGGTGGTAAGGTTTGCGAGCAATGCCTGAATTCTCTCGCTTCTTTTGTTGATAATACTGTTTACATAATAAATCGTAATAGCGAGGATTGGTAGTGGAGACAGCACATAAAGTGTCAACATTTTATTTGCCTGCAGCATATAAAACAGGCTTAATGAAATCAGCGCGACAAGGTTAATAAGGTACATGATAGCCGGGCCGGTGAACATTCTGACCCTGGCAACATCTTCTGCCATCCGGCTCATCAGGTCACCGGTACTGTGTGTTTTGTAAAAACCCGTATCAAGCTGCTGGTAATGCTGAAACACTTCGTTTTTCTGGTCAAATTCAATATGCCGGCTCATTACAATTATTGTTTGGCGCATCAGGAACATAAAAAATCCACGCAGCAATGCAAGCAATAAAATGGTGACGCCACATAATATGATTGCTTTGGAGAGATCTTTTCGCTCTGAAAAAACCTGCTCAACCCAATCGATAAAGTTCAGGACAAGCCAATCATACTTGCGATGAGAATTTTCTGCAGTATGATCAGCTCCCTGCATCGAGTCAATACTCTTTTGAACATGATCGATGATGAAGCTTGTAACCTGGGGAGCCAATACGGCGAAGTAGTTGGAAATAATAATGAACAAAGCACCAATGCCAAGCCTGACCCTGTATTTCCAGAAATATTTATTTAAGGCCCTAAGGTGTTTCATGCGTGCACAAAAGTAGGTTTATGCACCGATGAATTCTGTTGGCAATGGTTACCATTGATAAAAATTTCC
Organism: Chitinophagaceae bacterium; assembly: GCA_025929635.1. Taxonomy (GTDB): domain Bacteria; phylum Bacteroidota; class Bacteroidia; order Chitinophagales; family Chitinophagaceae; genus VBAS01. The sequence goes on along the minus strand of JAICPX010000183.1, from coordinate 6,453 downwards.
CTAAAATAAAAAAGCCCTCTTGGCTCGGGCAGGACGGTTTCTTTTATAAACAAAATGATAAGCACTATCGCTGAATAAATACCTGACCGGCAGTGTCAGTCATTTCTATGATTTAACGCATAAACTTTAGTAAGGCAGGTGGCCAAATTTGTCAGGTCAGGTTGGATTGGATCCGCTAGTTCATTGTTTCAATTATCATATCCACATCTTCTTTTTTACAAAGTTCAGTCCCGGGATTCATGGTTGCGGCTGTACCGCACGCTATCCCATATTTCAGCACATCAGCCAGTGATCGTTGTTTTGATAATGCCAAAACTAACCCGGCAACCATACTATCACCGGCCCCAACCGTGCTCTTCCTGTTTACTTGCGGAGGAATGAAATGATGATGTTCATTTATTGTGATCAGCATGGCTCCTTTTTCACCCATTGAAACAACAAGAATCTCGCAGCCACCTTTTTTGATAAGTTTTCTACCCAGGTTCACGATCTTGTCCTGGTCAATTTTTTCAACTCCGGCAAGGGAAGCTAATTCTCCCAGATTTGGCTTTATTAAATAAACGCCTTCATCAACTGCATGTTTCAAAGCCTCGCCGGAAGTGTCAATAACAAGTTTTGCATTTTTCCTTTTTGCAATTGTCGCAAGACGTGCATAAATATCCAGGGGCACGCCGGGTGGCAAGCTTCCACTGGCAACTATAAATTCAATGCCTTCCCTTCTTTCTATTGCATGTAAACATTGTTGCCATTCATCTTCTGTTAATGCTGTACCGGGCATGCCAAAACGGTACTGCTGGTTTTTTGATTCATCAACCACAATAATGTTTTCCCGTGTTTCATTTTTTGTTTCTATAATGACTGTTGGCACATTTTCGCTTTCCATAAGTGCATTAAAATATTTACCCGTATATCCGCCGGCGGGATAAACAGCAATCGCTTCTCCGCCTAATTTTATTATTGCTCTGGCTACATTAATGCCGCCACCACCAGGTTCCAGTTTTGGTGATTTGCATCTTAATTTTTTTTCAGGTATAAGTTCGGGAACTGCAGTAGTTTTATCAATACAGGGGCTGAATGTTACGGTCACTATCTTAGGCATAGATCTTCTTATGACATAAAAATACGCCGATCTTTTGCCATTTCATCTTTCGCAGCTTTGATATATTAAATTCAAATACCCTTTTATCCTCCAAAAAAATATCGAACATTAAATTAATATGGTAAATTGAAAGATCTGATTCCTGCGACTCCATGGGATGGGCGGACAGCTTTGTTTATTATACATGTCAGACCATTCAATTCATTTGTTTAATATCCTTCACTGGTTTTTATTGGAAGTATTTTCCTCCAAACATTAATACCTTACCACTACCAACATTAGAAATCTGGATTCTCATGTCAGGAACGGATTTACTGAAACGATTGCAACGAAATGACGCCGAAGCGCTTGCCTCTTTGATGTGGTTATACTATGATGATCTTCATAATTATGGCGCACGATTTACCACAGATAATGCGTTGGTGAAAGATTGCATACAGGAAATTTTTATGAGTCTTTGGCAACGTCGCGAAACCGCCGATACGATTTTGTCGCCCAAATTCTATTTCCTGCGTGCCATAAAGAACAAGATTCTCAAATCTTTACACAAGAATAATCATACGGCTTTTCCAAATAACGAGTATAACTTCTCCTATGAGATGTCGATTGAACAGATCATTATTGAAAGGCATGTCAATGAGGAAAAACTTCAAAAGCTCAGAAAGACTCTTGAACTGTTATCAAAAAAACAAAGGGAGATCGTTTATTTAAAATACTATCATCACCTGGATCATACCCAGATCGCGGAGTTGATGAACGTGACCCGGCAAACGGTATATAATTTACTTCATGAAACATTACATAAGCTCAGAGGCCTTTTAAAGGCAGAATTTATTGCTCAATAATATTTGTCCTTTCGTCCTAAGCTATTCCATCCTAAAAAAACTTTTGAAAAAAGCAGTAGAATCATACTGGTCCGGGAACTTATCATTATAGGACAAAAAATTTATGAAAGATTTCAGGCTGTTCGACATCTATGATTTTTTAACGGATGACGATTTTATCAGATGGGTACAGGAGCCCAGGAAAGAAGATAATGAGTTTTGGAGTAGTTGGCTGCTTCAAAACCCTGACAAACATCTTACTATCGAAGAAGCAAGAAGAATTTTGCAAACACTCGCCCCACGCAAGGTTACTGTTGATGATTTGGAGAAAGAAATAGAAGTAAAAAAATTGCTTGATACGATAGGTGCACAACCTGTCGGTCGACCCGAAGCGCCGGTTTTGCCTATTTCACGGCATAAAAAATGGTGGTATGCAGCGGCTGTTTTATTGATTGCGCTCGCTGCGACCATCTCGTATCTCGTTTTAAACAGGAATGCAACTGTGGGAAAATTTGACTATGCGTATGTTACTCCTTCCAAACAATTGGTCGAAAATGTAAACTCATCGGCCAATCCTGTAAGATTGGTCCTGCCTGATGAAAGTATCGTTGAATTGGGTGCCGGCAGCAGAATTGCCTACACAAATAATTTTGATAGCTCACAAACAAGGGACGTATATCTTTCAGGTGAAGCAACGTTTACGGTCACAAAAAACCCTGCACATCCCTTCCGGGTTTTCGCAAATGAAATCGTTACTAAAGTATTGGGCACAAGCTTTACTGTTCGGTCTTTTACCAGGGATTCCATTATACAAGTAATTGTGAGGACTGGTAAGGTGAGTGTGTATTCACAGGAAAACACAAGTAATGCGGAAACCGGATCGCCAAACCAGCTCGGCGGCATCATTTTGACGTTTAACCAGGAATTGGTTTATAAAAAGTCAAATCGGGAATTCAAAAAAACGTTGCTGCAAAACCCAGTCGTCATCACTCGCGATACTGTCGACCAAAAAATTATGCTCTATGACGATGCGCCTCTTGAAAAAGTGTTTGCCCAACTCAGCAAAATATATGGGGTGACCATTATTTATGATGATGACCTATTGAACACGTGTACGGTAACCGCTGATTTACGGAGTGAACCTTTTTACAGAAAGCTCGACCTAATCTGTAAGGCTATCGGCGCAGACTATGAAATTATAGACGGCCAGGTGATTATTCAGTCAAGAGGTTGCGGCACGAATTTGAACTAAAGATTTATTAGAGCTCTTATTGTAACCGTAACATGGAAACATCGGAACAAAATTTTGATTTGAAACCTTTCGCTAAACTAAAACAGTTGCCAATATGAAAAGGTATAACTCCATTCGGCAGTTAATCTCTTCGTTAATTCGTTTAGGACTGCTGCCAGTCGTGTTTATTTTATTCACCGGGATCATTTATGCCACTCCAGGCTTTGGTGAAGAAATACTTGACAGAAAAATCAGTCTTGTTGTTGAACAAAAAGAGGTAAAGAGTATCCTCAATGAAATCAGTAAGCTTACTGAAATAAAATTTGTTTATAGCGCTCAGCGAATTCCCTGCCGTAAAAAAGTGACGCTGAATGTTCATGAGCAAAGAGTGGGTGATGTTTTAAACATGTTGCTGCAACCTCTTGATGTATTATATTATGTTTCGGGTAGCCAAATCGTATTAGTGAAAAAAGGAGAGGAAGCCAAATTTCTCCTTAAGCTGAAAGAAGATCAATCAGCAGATAAAAAAATACCGGAAAAAGATTTTTTTTATAAGAGTATCACAGGTAAGGTAAACAATGATAAGGGTGAACCACTGCAGGGCGTTTCGGTAGTAGTAAGAGGAACGACAAGAGGAACTACGACCAACGCGACCGGGAACTTTACGATAGAGGCTGAAGTCGGAGAAACGCTGGATTTTTCAATGGTTGGGTACAGAACTTTTTCTTTTAAAGTAGGCCAGGAAAATACAATTACGGTTCAGCTCGAATCAGAAATTGGCAACATCAGTGAAGTCGTTGTTACTGGTTATGGTACTCAAAAAAGAGCGAATGTAACAGGGGCGGTATCAAGTGTTAACGGTAAAACAATCAGTGAACTTCCCGTTGCCAGTATATCGCAAGCTTTACAGGGACGCATAGCCGGCCTGCAGGTTACTAACAATGGAAGCCCCGGCACCCAGCCTATCGTTCGCATAAGAGGTATCAGCTCAATCAGCTTTGCATCTGATCCCCTGTATGTAATAGATGGATTTCCTACAGGCGATCTTTCAACTATTGACACCAGGGATATTGAATCTGTCGATGTATTAAAGGATGCATCGGCATCTGCGATTTACGGCTCGAGAGGAACCAACGGTGTTATTATGATTACTACAAAGAAGGGGAAAAGAAACGGAAAACTGAATGTGACCCTTGATTCTTATGTTGGTACATCAAATGTTACCGAGCGCCTTGACCTCCTAAATACACAGCAATTTATGCAATATGCGCTCGTATACAGAGGAAGCCAGGTTCCAAGATTGACGCCGCCTACTTTAAACGAACCCACTCATCAGGGAGCCTCACAAACCTATGGCGAAACCAATACAGATTGGCAAGATGCATATTTCAGAACTGGCGCCATGACGCAACATAATATTGGTCTTAGCGGTGGTAACGATGTTTCGCGTTTTTATGCATCTGCCGGGTTTATGGACCAAAATGGAACTACTCCCAGAGTAGGTTATCGCCGTTATAACTTCCGGATTAATTCTGATCATAACATCAGCAAAGTATTTACGTTTGGTCAAAACCTGTATATTGCCCATGGCGATCAGGCCTATGACAATAATGAGACAGGTTCACGATCGAACTTAGTGAACGTAATCAGGATGTTTCCTCATATACCTGTTTATGATCCTACATCTAACGGCGGATACCGGGGCGCTCATCCTGTCCTGGATGGAGGTGATCCCACCAACCCGGTTGAAGATGCTGAATTGAAAAATCCAGGAAACAGAAAAACCGCAAAAATTTTCGGAACAGCTTTTCTTGAAATTAATTTCACCAGTTGGTTAAAGTTCCGCTCCACATTTGGCGTGGATTATGCCAATGGATTGGATTATCGTTTTTCGCCCATCTTCAATGATAATGGGGCTGTGGCCGGTTCAAGTGCTACTCAGGCAACTATTACCAATAACCGTGCTGTCTCAACTTCATTGCTATATACAGAACAACTAACATTTGACAGAACGTTTGGCGACCATCATATTAATGCAATTGCAGTGTATGAACAGCAAAACCAGGAGATAAATAATTCATCGCAAAGTGGTAATCAACCTTCCAACTCGTTAAGAACACTTAATAATGCGCTCAATCCTTCATCGTCAACAACATTTAATGAAAATTCAATAATGTCGGTGCTGGGACGGATCAACTATGATTTTAGGGGTAAGTATCTTTTAAGTGGTGCAATTCGCCGTGATGGCCTTTCGGTGTGGGCGCCCGGAAAAAAATGGGCTACTTTCCCCTCCGGCTCTATAGGATGGAGGATTGATCGGGAAGGTTTCATTCAAAATATCGAGCAGATTTCGGAATTGAAACTAAGGGCCGGTTATGGCGTTACAGGTCTTAACGGAGTGGTATTAGGAAGTACGCCGTGGCTGGTGAGTGTTGCAGCCAATAGTGCCTTATATCCTTTTAATAATATACCTGATAACGGCCCGGGTTCCGTAATTCCGGGATTGGGCAACCGGGACCTGGAATGGGAAAAAACCAAGCAGTTTAATATCGGATTCGACCTTGGATTATTTAAAAACAAATTCACTTTAACTGCTGAATATTTTAAACGCAGTACTGATAACCTGATCCTGGATGTGCCACTACCACCATCTTTTGGATTTCTTAATTCAACGGTAAAACAAAATGTTGCTGGAATGGAGAACAAAGGTTTTGAATTTCAGTTAGCGTATAATGACAGGGACGGCGAATTTACATGGAATGCAACAGCAAATTTTGCCCGCACGAAAAATAAAGTAACAAAGCTTGCTCCGGGAGTTACCGGTATTGAAGCAGGAGGTGATCAGGATTTCGGCACATACAATATTACAAACACGCAGGTTGGTCAACCCATCCAGTCTTTCTATGGCTGGATAGTTGATGGTATTTTTCAGGATATAGCACATGTCAATTCTTCTGCAGCCCAGGTTAATCCTTCAGCGGGTCAATCATATGATCCGACCAAGCATACATCTCCCGGAGATCTTAAGTTTAGCGATATGAATAAGGATGGCGTGATTGATGTAAAGGACCGTGTGTTCCTCGGCAGTTATTTACCGGATTTTACTTATGCTTTGAACCTTGGTGCCAATTATAAAAACTTCGATGCTTCGGTTTTCTTCCAGGGCGTGCAAGGCAGTAAGATCTTTAATGCTACAAGGGTAATTACCGAAGGTATGGTTCGGTTCTTCAATGCAAGTACTGACGTATTGCAGGCATGGACTCCAACGAATAAAAATACCGAGATCCCTCGTGCAATCT
>JAICPX010000332.1 GCA_025929635.1 Chitinophagaceae bacterium | reverse complement strand
TTTGGGGCCAGGAAAATTAAAAATGGAAAAATGAGCTATCACAAAAATCTTACGATCGGTTTGTTTGGCTTTGGCGTGGTTGGTGAAGGTCTTTATCATATTTTAAACCAAACACCTTCATTAAAAGCTGCTATCAGGAAAATTTGTATCAAACACCCGGAGAAAAAAAGAAATGCACCGGCCGAATTATTTACAACGGACAAAAATGAGTTGCTTTTTGATCCGGAGATCAATGTGATCGTTGAGGTGATCAATGAAACAGAAGCGGCATTTGACATCGTAACGACTGCATTGAAAAATGGAAAAGACGTTGTCAGCTCAAGCAAAAAAATGCTGGCTGAAAACATGCCCGAGCTATTGGGCCTCCAGCGATCAACTAAGCTTGCGGTCTTATATGAAGCCGCCGCTTGTGCTTCTATCCCGATCATTCGCAACCTGGAAGAATATTATGACAATGATCTTGTACAATCAGTAAAAGCGATTGCTAATGGTACTACCAATTTTATCCTTACAAAAATGTTTGAAGATAAATTGGAATTTAAGCAAGCCCTGCTGCTTGCGCAGCAATCAGGGTTTGCTGAAACCGACCCCACGCTTGATATCGAAGGTTATGATGCACTGAATAAATGGACCATCCTGCTGAACCATTCTTACGGGATCGTAGAAAGGCCCGATAGCATTTTGTTTACCGGGATTCAAAATATCAATCAAAAGGATGCTGCCGTTGCAAGAGAAAAACATTATGAGATCAAATTGGTGGCACAGGCAAAAAAGTTAAATAATGGGGGTGTAGCTGCTTTTGTTTTACCCCAGTTTGTCAATCAGCAAGATCAATTGGCTTTTGTAAAAAATGAATATAATGGGGTTGTTATCGAAAGTGGGTTTTCTGATAAACAATTCTTTTATGGCAAGGGCGCCGGTAGTTTTCCGACCGGCTCGGCCGTGCTAAGTGACATATCAGCCCTTCGTTACGATTACCATTACGAATACAAAAAGCTATACCATCATCAACCTAACCAGCTTAGTGATGATTTCTATTTAAGGACCTATGTCAGTTTTCCTAACGATTCTTTTATTCCAAAAGAAAAATTTGAGTGGATCGAAGAGTGGCATGCAGATCTTAATAGAAATTATTTAGTTGGCGTATTGGCTTTCTCGGAATTGAAAAAATCAAAATGGTGGAAGGAAAATGGAATTTCATTGATCCTTACACCAGAACCGATCATAGAAGATGTTGAAATAAGAAAGCTAAAAAAGAAAAGCCTTGAACTTGCCGGCATTTCATTATGATTGCTGCTGAACTCGTGTTATTTTTGTAAAAATCATTATTATCCTTGCAGGAAAGACCGGCAAATAATTTTGGCCTTGCTTTTTTCTTCACTGTGCTCATTGCAATCGCAATGGGCATACTTATTCTTTCATTGGGAAAAATTGGCGCATTTCAATTGATCAATAGTCATCACAATCAAGTTGCCGACCAATTTTTCAAATACTTTACGCATTATGGTGATGCAATCATGTGGGTTCCGCTGGGGCTTTTTTGCTTTCTCTTTAGAAAAAAATACTTTATTGCCGTAGTCGCAGGAGTGCTGATCTCAACGATCATTGCCCAATTTTTAAAGCGTGTGGTATATCCTGACGAATTAAGACCGATCACATACTTATCGGAAAATTTTCCCGTCCATATTATTGATGGGGTAAAGATGAAGCGGGCGCATAGTTTTCCCTCGGGTCATTCTACAACAGCATTTGCCATGGCGTTGATCATGGCGCATATGCTAAATAAAAAAGCCTGGTCAATAATTCTTCCGTTGCTGGCGGCACTCGCCGCATATTCGAGAGTATATATTGGACAGCATTTTCCTACTGATGCGCTGGCGGGAATGTGTATTGGTATTTTTTCAGCAGTGCTTTCCCTGCTGTTGTACCGGAGATTCATGCAATACACCAATCAGAAATCTGTGCCCGTTAAGGATCATTGACTGCCCGAATTGATGAGCAAGATCTCTATGCGGCAATTCTTTTCCGATCCTCTTTGATCTTTCTGAATACTTTTTTATTTGCTTTGCCCCCAAATACAATTGTATTAAATGATTGGGCTACTGTGGTCACCATGATCCGGAAGTCAAGTCCAAAATTCATATGTTTTATATACAGGGCATCATATGAAAACCTGGCCGCAATGTGGTGCAGATCTTTAGCCGGGCCCCGAAACCCCTTCACCTGGGCAAGACCTGTTATACCGGGTCGAACAAGTGTGCGGAATTTATAGTATTGAATATAGCTGGAAAATCGGTCGCAATCCGCAAACATGTGCGGTCTCGGCCCGACGATGCTCATATCACCTCTCAGCACATTAAAAAATTGAGGCAGCTCATCTATACTTGTCTTGCGAAGAAACCTCCCTAACACAGTAACCCTTTTGTCATTCCCGGTCGCCGCAGTATCAGGATCATCATTGACAACCATTGTCCTGAATTTTATACATTTGAAACTTTTAAGTCCCCGCCCCACGCGGCGTTGAACGAAAAATACGGGGCCCCTGGAAGTTAATTTAATGACGGCGGCCATTACAGGCACAAACCAGCTCAATAAAAAAACAATCACTACAAAGGAAACCACGAGATCGAAATGCCGCTTGGAGAAAAGAAAAAAGGGTTTGTTTTTGACATACTGGCGAAAGCGTTTCTTTTCTATCCCCCTTAAAGGATAAGGCAGTTGTTGTTTAATGGTTATCATAAGTTTTTCCGTTATGTGCTACCGAAAAAAGCCTGATATTTCAAAGGATGCGTCAAAACTATGGCATTAGTCAGCAAAAACAACTCATCAGCGATATTTTTTTGTTAAAAGGTTTTTTACTAAGATGCACCACTTATAATTTTTTCATACTGACAAATGAAAAATTTGATTCGTTGCTCTGAATAAATATTTTTTTTATGCGTATTGATCGGATCAATAACCGCAGGTTTAATTATTATGAAAATAAAATAGCCCTACATTTGCCCCGCCTCGTTTGGCCAGGTCATACAAGGATTAATTAATGAAAAAAATTATATCCGTCGTTGGGGCAAGACCCAACTTCATGAAGATCGCTCCCATTCATTTAGAATTTCTGAAGTATAAGGATTTGGTCCAACATTGGATTTGTCATACCGGCCAGCATTATGACGAAAAAATGTCAAAGATATTTTTCAAAGAGCTGAATATTTCTGAACCTGATTTCAACCTCAACGTCGGTTCCGGATCACATGCCGTACAGACTGCAAACATCATGCTCGAATTTGAAAAAGTATTGATCGCAGAAAAACCAAACCTGGTAATTGTGGTTGGTGATGTGAATTCAACAATTGCCTGTAGCCTGGTAGCAAAGAAAATGAACATCCCCGTTGCGCATATCGAAGCCGGGTTACGAAGTTTTGATCGAACGATGCCGGAAGAGATCAATAGGATATTAACTGACTCGATCTCCGATTACTTGTTTGTTACAGAACAGAGTGGTATTGATAACTTAAAAAATGAAGGGATAGAGGAAAGTAAGATATTTTTTACGGGAAATGTCATGATCGATTCACTGGTTCAAAATATGAGCAAGATCGATTCATCGGCTATACTCTCTTCGCTTGATTTAGATAAGAGCAACTATATACTATGCACCCTTCACCGCCCCTCAAATGTTGATACCAAAGTCCCGCTGGAACAAATATTGAACGCGTTAAATTCATTTGCCGGGAAAAGGAAGATAGTCTTTCCGGTGCACCCTCGTACCCGTGCCAACATGGAATTGTTCGGGATCGGCGGGGATCTTTCGGCCAGTTTCTTATTTACTGATCCGATTGGATACATCGATTTTCTTTGTTTAATTAAGAATGCCGCTCTGGTGATTACTGATAGTGGCGGTATCCAGGAAGAAACAACTTTCCTGAGAGTGCCTTGCGTAACACTCAGAAACAATACCGAAAGGCCTGTTACGATCACCATGGGAAGCAACCACCTCGCAGGGACTGACGTTTCAAAACTTACTGGGATTGTAACAGATATTTTGGATGGCAAAGTAGAAAAAGCTGCCATTCCGCCGCTATGGGATGGCAAGGCTGCTGAAAGAATTTGCAGGATACTGATCTAGGTTTATCGACTATTGTGTTGTCTGACGGAATACACATTTTTCATTACAGGTAAGGAATTGACAAGCATTTATATATTTGTGACACATTCCTAACATATAAAATATCATTTTATGGAATATCCGGATAAAAAGGCGAATGATTCACCAGGAGATCAGGATGTCGACTTGGGGGCGTTCTTTACATTACTGTCCAGGGCCGCTAAACAAATCATACATTGGATAAGGCTATTGCTCACAGCAATAGTAAATACCATTTTATTCCTTTTACTGCTCTTCAAAAAAAACTTGTTATGGATTGGTTTGGGAGCATTAGTTGGTATTGGATTTTGTATTTACAGCTATTTGAATAGTAAGAATACATACTATGCAACAATGGTGGTAAAATGTAATTTTCATAGTAGCCGCTTGTTATATAATAAAATAGAATACTTTAACTCTCTTATTGGCCAGAGAAAACTTGGTGAAATTTCCAAAATTATTGGGCTGGAGACTAATGAATCACGGATGTTAAAACGCTTCATTGCTGAGCCTGTTGCTGATAAATTTCAAACTGCAATATTGTACAGGGACAATCTTCTGACGCCAAGGCGAAACCAGGCTTTTTGGGCTGACACAATGTGGTCAAGAACGATAACGTATCGAGATTTTGAAAGCCAGCTTACAAAATTTGATTACCCTTTGCACGAAATAAAATTATATAGTGCCGATCCAGGCATTTTTCATAAAGTCCAGCAAGGTTTTCTTAAATCATTACAAAATAATTCGACACTGCTTACCGCACAAAAAGTAGCAAAAGAAAGTTATAATCTGGAAGAAGCTATACTCACAAATTCAATTAACTCTCTTGACACTCTTAGTGATTCATATGTAAAAAGGATCAGGCAATCATCTCCGTCGATTAAAGGTGAAGGAACAAATCTAATTCTTTCGGATAAAGAACTCAGATCTCCTGAACTTGATCTTTTCAATACAAAAATTATTCTTAAAAATGATCTAATGGCGCTCCGGAAAAGAAGTGTTGAAGAATCAGAGATCATCCAGGTGATATCTGACTTCAATGATACAGGCACTAAAATGAATAAGATCCGGAGCAATTACTTATATAATGTTCTGATCGCTGCAGGAATAGCGTATGTCATCATCCTGCTTTTAGAAGGATTAAGGTTTCTGGGAAAAGTTGAAAAAAGGATGTATGCAAAAAGCTGAATTCAAAAGACCGGCTCGGATAATTGTCAAAGCAGCTTCTTTTGTCAGGTATTATTATTATTACCTAATGAATAGTCAGACTACAAATAAGTCATGTTAAAAAAGTTTGCTGGTGTTGCACTGCTTACAGGAGGTTCTCAGCTTATTTCACTTTATGTTATCAG
>JAICPX010000188.1 GCA_025929635.1 Chitinophagaceae bacterium | reverse complement strand
GTTTTTCTACCTTGAGCGGAAGCCAACATATGTGTAACATCAACAAACAATCTACCACCAGCGATACGCATCGGTGCACGGGTTGTCAGCAAGTAAAAAGATAATCCCAGGGGTTTCATTGCGTCGGTCATCATTTGTTGGTGACCGACAGATAGATAAACGCGATCCTGGTAGCTACCGGGATCATGATCGTTTGCTTGAGGAACCGGGAATAAAGTCGTGACTGGCCGGCTCTGGACAATATAAAATATATCTTCAACCCCCGTAAGAGGTCCTTCGGACAAACACCACTCGATGTCTTGTGGATGGCCGAAATGTTCTTCGATCTTTCTGCCAATGCGTTCCAATTGTAAGATCTGTTCATCCGATAGTGCTTGTTCATTTTGCTTCTTTGGCGCAAGTTCGTGTTGTTTCGTACCACCATCATGTAAGGCATAAATAGCCATTTTCTTGCTGGAGATCTTCTTATCGACAATCCTACCATTGCGCACTTTATAATTATCAGCATTTACAATCCCTGAAACCAATGCCTCACCAAGTCCGAAGCTCGCGTCTATAGATAACAATTTCCTGTTACCATTCACGGGATCGGCAGTAAATAAAATGCCCGACACCTGCGGAAAGACCATCCTCTGAACAACCACTGACATCAGGACCTTATCATGGTCTATATGGTTTTGCATACGGTAGATCACTGCACGATCTGTAAATAGAGAAGCCCAACATTTACTGATATGTTTTAGGATTGAATCCTTACCAATAATATTCAAATAGGTATCCTGCTGTCCTGCAAAGGAGGCCGTCGGCAGATCTTCCGCAGTTGCGCTGGAACGTACAGCATAGGCATTTCTTTCACCCAGTTGTTCAAGATACCGGGTGATCTCGTTTTCAATGTTTTTCGGAATCGCCATTTCTTCGATCAGCTTTCGAATCTCAGCACTCTTCTCACTAATGACAATTCTATTATCTGCTTTTAAGGCGGCCAATTGATCCAGCAGTCGCTTAAACGCCCGGCTATTCCCAATAATTTTTTTATATACTTCCGTAGTAACGCAAAAACCATCAGGCACCTGTACCCCTTCGATCCTGCATAGTCGACCGAGATTTGCACCTTTACCCCCAAGAACATTGAGGTTCGTGTTGTCAATCTCTTTAAATGCAATTACGAATGAACTCATGATATAGCTGATTTCGGTAAAAGGAAACTTCTAATGTATCAACTAACTACGGACCAATATTTTTTTTATAACTATATTTTTTTTGCACAATATTTACCATAGGCAGACTCGTTATCCATGCAATTTTGCACCCACTGTCGTAATCGCTTCTTCACACAAGTCCATCCAAAAAAGACAGAATGGCAACGGAAGTTAGCGAGTACTACTTAAGACGATCAATTGTACGATGAGCAAACTGCTTGCTTTTGAAAAAAATCAGTAAAAAATATACGCCATCTATTATATCTATGATAAAACAAAATGATGGCCAGTAATCAGGTATTTCTGTGCCGATAAAAAATCCATTGTAATGAAATATATCCCAAATGCCGTGAAAGATGATCCCGTATGCTATTAAGAGATTATTTCGTGTGTAACCTATAATTGCCACGAAATATAAAGCCAGCGCGATCCCGACCTCTATAATGATCAAACTGGCGGGATTGTCCTTTAATGAAAATCCAACGTAGATGAATGCTATTGCTACCAAAATTGTTGCGGCGATTAGCTTATTGGTAAAATACTTAGATAGCAACTGCGAAATAAAAATTATCACAATTGCTGTAACGATGCCTGAAATTGTCTCTATCATTTTATGTTATTTGAATCTTTCAAAGAAGTGTTAGTGTACAGGCGCCGGAAAATGAAAGCCCAAATGCAGTAAAGGAACCTGTGAATTTTCATATTTCAAAATTGAAGCTTATACAAAAGATTTACACATTGCTCATGTATCGTCCCCACTTAAATCTACTTTATTGAACCAATCCAGCCAAATCAGCCGGCGTTGCGAACCCTGTATTCCGTTCTGCATGTTGTATTGTTGTAATGTTTACCAACAAGATCTTAAGAACGAGAAAGAACATCCGCGACGTCGAATTTTGCTGAGCACTAATGAATAATTCGCGCAAGAATAATCCAGTAGAGGGCAAACCCGAGGGGAAAAAATGGAGGCGGTGTGTCCGGATCCGGGTGCAGGGATTTAATAACCGTCTTCAAATCGAGAAAAAGAAGAACACGGTTCTAAGCACCTATCTTAATTATAACGTTCCCGATTTTCTGACCCGTACCCACATAAGTAAATGCTTCTGCAATTTTTTCAATCGGATAGGTCCTGTCTATCAGTGGGCGATAATGGCCTTCTTCAATTAGTTTTTTGATGAACTCAAGATTACCCTTTATGTCTTTGGGTGGAATGAATAAAACTTTTTTCCCACCAGTTACTTTGGTAATAAGTGACCAGGCCAGGTACTCAAATCCGCCTTATGATGTAATAACTCCATTTTTCTTTAATAACGGTTTGCATTTGAGAAATCCGGTTTTATCAACGGCGTCAAAAATATAATCATATCGTTCCTCATCTTTTGTAAAATCCTGCGTTTTGTAGTCGATCACTTTATCAGCTCCTAATGATCTTATAAGATCGGCATGCTCGCCACCACAAACTGCGGTAACATATAGGCCAAAATATTTCAGCACCTGAACATCAGCCGACCCGATGGCACCGGTCGCTCCATACACCATTGCCTTTTGCCCCGCTGTTGGTTTGAGATAATTGATACCGGCAACGGCATAGTAAGTTCCTTCGAGACATGCCGCTGCCTGCTCATAAGTAATATTGTCCGGCATTAATACAATTCCGTTGCTCTCTGGAAAAGTTATGTATTCAGTATGCGAGCCAATACATAAAACCCCACCAAACCCCATGACCTTATCACCAACCTTGAAGGATGTTACATTTGAGCCGATCGCTTCAACCTGTCCCGCAAAATCTGAACCTGTAACGGTTAGTCTTGGTTTGGATAACCCGGTAAAAAGCCGCATAAAATTTGGCTTGCCGGTAAGAACATGATAGTCGGTCCGGTTGGCGCTGGACGCAAATACTTTTATCAATACCTCACCTGCTGCCGGACCTGGCTTGTCGATCTCTTTAATATTTAATACTCCGGAAGGGGGTCCATATCTGACACGAACGGCAGCTTTCATGACTTTTTATTTAAATATTTTGGTAAGAACATATCACTTAACAGAATAACTATTATTCAATTGAATTTTCTATAAAAATAGAGATTGTTTTGCGCGTATCCCTGATTTCGACGCTGTATAAAATGAGGTTTTATTCTTTTCACGCAAAATCCTAACTTTAAATCAGGCAATCCCATCCATCTTTCTCTTAATTGAAACGATCCTTACCTGCGAGTTCTGTTAATTCATAATTTCAAATTCATTAAAACTATTTTATGGAGACCTTATCCAAATCAGTGACCTCTCTAAACGGGAAAGACCTGGTGCAAACTGCTATTAAATTAAGTTCCATTCTCAATCAAAACATAAGTGAAGAAGAAAACAACGGGAGACTGTCTCCTCCAGTTGTTAAAGCGTTGAAGGAAGCGGGTTTTTATAAACTGTTTCTCCCTAAATCTTTGGGAGGGCTGGAAGCTGATCCATTAACTGTTGCTAAAGCAGTGGAAGAAATATCACGTTATAACACCGCAGCAGGATGGTCGCTCATGGTTGCTAATACAACACAGCTCATGCTGAGCCGTATTCCTGAGAAAGGCATCGATGAGATTTTTGGTAACGACCCTGATACTTTTATTGCAGGCACCGTACATCCACCGATGATGGCTACGCGTACGGAAGGAGGTTTTGTGATCAACGGGAGAAATCCACTGGTAAGCAATGTACACGAAGCGCAATGGTTAATGGTATTAGCGCTGGTAATTGAGAATGGTCAACCTAAAATGAGTGATGGACATCCCGAGATCCTGGGTATATATCTGAAAGCAAGTGACTGTAAGATCATTGATACCTGGCAGGTGATCGGAATGCACGCAACCGACAGTAATGATATAGAAGCAAAAGATGTATTCGTGCCTGATCACCGTGTTTGCTACCTGATGCATGAATTCAAGCCTGGTAAGCATTTTGCAAAACCACTTTATCATTTCCCTGCAGCCGGCGGGAATATTGCCTGCCTGCTTGCACCGGTAACACTGGCTGTTGCCAGCAATGCGATAAATGAATTGAAAGCTATTGCATCAAAAAAAACACCATTGGGTTCAATGGTTCCGATAAGAGACAGGGGGGTAATACAAAGAAAATTAGGGATAGCCGAAGCCTTGGTTCGTTCAAGCCGTGCCTATCTGCATGATGAGATCGAAAAATGCTGGAAAAAAATAGGGGCGGGTGAATCTGTTTCGCTGGAAGAAAAAGCGGGGTTAGCATTGGCAGCTGCTCACACCAATCAAAGTTGTGTGCAGGCAATTGAATTGATGTATACAGCCGCCGGTAGTAGTGGTATTTACAAAAGAAGCAAGATGGCACATTATTTATCCGATGCACAGGTGTTACGCCAGCATGGCTTTATGAATGAAAGCCGTTATGAAACAGCAGCCCAGGTGTTCTTAGGGCTGCCACCTGATCTGCCGATCATCGCATTGTGATATTGGCTGATCTCGGGTAATGCTGCTAATTTACTGGTGCAGGGATCAGATTTATGACTATTTGTTCTGGTGATTTATCATCCATTTCATTCCAAACTTATCGATAAACATCCCGAAATAATCACCCCAGGGAGCTTTGCTCATGGGAACGACAACTTTTCCACCGGCTGAAAGATTATTAAATAATTTATCCGACAGTTCTTCGCTGTCAGGATGAAGAGAAAGTGAAAAATTATTTCCGGCAATAAATGATTCACCCATAAAATCAAGGTGGTCATTCCCCATGAGCCTGACCCCATGAGGCGCTTCTAATGCGATATGCATGATCTTATTCTTATCGGCTTCAGCCATTTGTCCACCATTCGGTGAATCGCCAAACCGTTGAAGGCTCGTGATCTTTCCTCCAAGAGCAGCACTGTAAAAATTGAATACTTCCTCGGTGTTGCCATTAAATGTTACGTAGGTTACCAGCATAGATGTTTTTTTCAAATTCTAAAAAACAAATATAAGGGTTACTAAAAGACAATTTTTTACCTCTGGTAATTGAGTTTGATTACTTATTCACCACGTTTTATTCAATCTTGTCCGCTGCCTTCTC
This sequence comes from Chitinophagaceae bacterium, assembly GCA_025929635.1. Taxonomy (GTDB): domain Bacteria; phylum Bacteroidota; class Bacteroidia; order Chitinophagales; family Chitinophagaceae; genus VBAS01. The sequence continues at coordinate 3,098 of JAICPX010000188.1, read as the reverse complement.
TGCATTCTCGGGAATATCACCCGGCTTGAACAAAATATTTTTAGCTGCCGTTCTCCATTTATCTTTTTTCCGCAACAGGAATTCGGGGTCCATGGCAAAATGAATAAACTCTTCTTTCTGGGCATTCTCCATTATCGCTTTTGCTTCCCTGTCTTTTTCAACGGATATGCGTTGTTCATACCAGTTAATAGCCTGCGCCTCTTCAATCAATGAATGGATCATTCTTGCAAAACTTTTTTCTCATGCGATAATTCTTCCGCCGGCTCATGATATTGTTCTGCCGGCATAGTTTTTCTTTTAAATCATTATAAGGAGATCAGGGAGCGCTAAATAAAAACAAAAAAGGATGCTGTAAGCATCCCGGTTTCTCAGATAATAACGCTGCATTCTTCGGCACAGATCCTGCATTCCTCGGCGCATCGCCTGCAGTGCTCCATATGGGAATGTTTTTCACATTCTTCGGCACAGGCATTGCAAATTTCTACACATTCTTTCAGGAGGTGCTCACCGTGTTCTGACGCTCTTGAGAGCAATGATGCTGCCGTCCGGCAGACCTCGGCACAATCAAGATCAAGCCTGATACAATGCCTTAGCATCTTAACATCTTCTTCGTCAAGACAAGCCATTGCACAATGACTGCATTCAATAGCACAGCGGTTTAGTGTTTCTATCACTACAATATGTCTTTCGTGACTCATGGGGTTGATTTTTTTAGTTAACTAATTACCAATAGCGGGTTAGTATCACAAATACCATGCAGAAAGAATTGGGGATTGTAACATCCATACAGTGGCCACAGCATGATAAATTGTATTTTGCAGTTATAACTCGTTATAATGAATTGGGAATCTATCGCGCTTGAAATGCTTACAAAACATATTGCAAATCTTGAATATTTGTTTAGTCCAGAGCAAAAGTGTTTCTGGAATTTCGTTAAGATAAGACCGGAAAAGTGGACAGAATCTACCTTTTTTAAAGAGGGTGCATCTTTTTGGGTGGTAGCTATTTTCGGGCATCGGGTTTTATATTATAATGAGTTCGAAGAAGGGTTCAACATTTCCGGCTACCATAAATATGGAGAGATAGATGACTATAGCGGCGGTCAAAGTGAATTGCATGAGATGATAGGAGGGCTTTTTGAAGAAATAAAGCGGGGAACGCTTCCATGGTAATTTATTTTTTCAAATAATGTAATGCGGCCAGTCTCATCAACCGATGAAAAAAAATTGCCCGGCCATTGGCCGGGCATCACAAACGAAAGCAAATAAATTCAGCTTTTCAGCTTTACCATCTTTTATTTTCTGTTTTCTTGGGTTTTGCAATCGAAACTGACATGGCCCTGCCTTCAACTTCCCTGTTGTTTAATCCAGCCATTGCTTTTTTAGCCTCTTCATCGGAATCCATCTCAACAAAACCGAAACCACGGCTATTGCCAGTATCACGGTCGCTGATAACTTTAGCAGAGGATACCGAACCAAATTGAGAAAATAACTTGTTCAAGTCTTCATCAGTTGTATGAAAACTTAAATTCGAAACGTACATGTTCATAAAACAAAAAATTTTAAATAAATAAAAATAATACCAGGTGAAGTAGTTTACAGAAAAAGTACCAGGGAGATTAACTATTACTGGAGGGAAGAGTAAAAATCAGAGCTGACTAAATACTAGATGCAGTAAAAACAGATTCACTGCTGTGAAGATAGACTAAAAAATCGACAATGAGGTTTTTAATATCTGCTACTTTATCGATGGAAGTATTCAAAACTTATGCACTTGTTTCACCCGCCAACAACCAGCAAATCCCGGGGTTAAACTTTCGTATATTTAAAGAGCTGGAGCTATACGATTTTTTATGGCATTAATAATTTTAGGTGTGACAAAATGTGCTTTGTGCGGCAAAACACTCCAGGAAGGGGAGAAGGTAACGAGTTTGCCCCCGATAGGAGATCTGCAGAATTCATTGTATAAATATTTTGATGCAGGAATGCATACGCAATGTTTTGACAATTGGGATAAAAAGGAAGAAGTATCAGGAATTATCAAAATAGAGAAACAAAAATTTATAGACTCAGATTACTTCAAAGAGATGATCGCCAAATTTGGAAAACCCAAATGGTTGGATGAAATGCAGTAGGGTATTCAGTTACCTGCTGCCCGTAGAGTTCACATTGTAGAATACACTTGGGTAGACTTGATTTCACGCCCCACCTGTTAGTATCGTACAGATTTAGCAGGCAGCCACTCATCAATAAATTAAAAGCCATAACCAATAGTGTTTCACCTAAAGAATAAAAACTTGAGTCTGTCATTCCTATACTTTAATCTTGAGTATTGAATCCTGAATCTTTCACTTTTTTTTCATTTAAGGCGCAAGAATCAAGAAACAATATTCAAGACTAGTAAGACTTTGATATTGATAGATGCTTATTGCTGTGGAGGCAAAGCATTGATCGCATCGCGCATTACGGATAACTGGCGAAGCCTTTCTTGCTTTTTAGCCAGCTGACCAGTAAGAGACGCGATTTTGTTGTCCTGGCCTTCTACCGCATTGTTTGCCGACCGGGCATCTTTTGCCTCGCGATATGCTTTTTTAGATTTTCGTTTCGCTTTCCTGGCTTCTTTTACCCCACCCTCAGTTGATCTGGCAGCCTGCGCACTGCTGTTTGACGCTGCATCCTGAGCATCTGAGTCTGCCGTCCTGGCTTTAGACTGATAACCGGGCAAGTTATTTTGCGCTATTGTTAATTTAGCACTCAGGCTTGCAATGTCATTGCTTACTTCTGTAAACTCCTTATTTAACTTAGCTGTGTCTGCGATTGTTTTATACACCTGTGAGTAAGCAGTAAAGCTGGTTACCATCAGCGTGATAAAACAAACTACATAAATTTTAATTTTCATAATTAATCTTTTAAAAGAATTAGTCGATAAATCAGCACCTCGTTTTTTATAGAGAATAGAACCTCGTGTAGTCCTTATATTGCTACACTAGTTATTTCTTATTTTTTTGCTTTGATAACCAGGGAAAGCCGCTGCAAAAATTGAAACCGTAATGGTTAAGTTGTAATCGTTACAAGAAGCTTTGTGAGGATATATGTAAT
>JAICPX010000305.1 GCA_025929635.1 Chitinophagaceae bacterium | reverse complement strand
ATATTCGATCGCCAGTTCGACGTGGTGGCCTCGTACGGTTTTGTGGAACATTTCCGCCGCCCGGACGAAATCATCAAGAGGATGTCGCGCTACCTAAAAAGCAATGGTCTTTTCATTACCGGTATACCCAATCTCAACGGAATATTCGGCGCTGATGAGCAAAGTAATGAGTAATGGAAATGGTTTTGTAAAGTTCCCGATCAATGAACCTGCAGAAGGAAAAAAGAAGAGCCAGGTGGAAGAATATCTTGAGTTTTATAATGGCGAGGGTGTGCAGCATGTGGCGATGGCTACGAATGATATTGTTCATACGGTAACCGAGTTGAGGAACCGGGGTGTCGAATTTTTAAGAGTGCCAACAACGTATTATGACGACCTCCTGGACCGGGTAGGGGCCATCGATGAGGATATCGAACCATTGAAAGAGCTCGGTATCCTTGTTGACCGGGACGATGAAGGATATTTACTCCAGTTATTTACCAAGCCCGTTGAGGATAGGCCAACGCTTTTTTTCGAGATCATACAACGTAAAGGCGCGAAAAGCTTTGGAAAGGGAAATTTCAAAGCACTGTTTGAAGCGATTGAAAGAGAGCAGGGTGAGCGGGGGAATTTGTGATTAGTCGGCAGTCTAAAGTCGGCAGTCGATAGTCAATAGTCGTTAGGTTGGAAGTCGGAAGTCGGAAATAAACTTAGGGTATTTAAGATACTAAAATATAACTTTCGTTAGTCAGACCTCGGACCTCAGACTTCATTCTTCAGATTTTTCGCCTTATTTTTACATATTCTTATAAACAAGTCTGTAATAAAGCCTTTGATCAGAACGTTTTCTAATCTAATTAAACCGTCGATGAAAAACCTTTGCTTCTGTATCTTGACATGCTGCATGGCAATTGCTGTATCAGCACAAAATGGTTCGGGTGGAAACTCGGTTTCTTCCGTAGCTTCTTTTATTGACTTTCAAAAAACATTTCAGCGGCCATCTGAAGCGCTTAGTAAAAATGAAACGGCGCTGAAAAAACAATTTGAAGAAAAGAAACTGGTATGGCCCGCTAAATATGTTTATATACGTTCTTTTAAGTACGACAGCCAGATGGAAGTGTGGGTGAAGAATAACAGGAAAGATCCTTATAAGCTTTTCAAAACTTATAAAGTTTGCGCATTAGCGGGCACACTCGGTCCTAAAAGAATGGAAGGTGATTACCAGGTACCGGAAGGTTTTTATTATATCAATGAATTCAACGCACGCAGCCAGTATCATCTATCGCTGGGTTTGAATTATCCGAATATTTCAGACAGGATACTAAGTGATATCAATAGTCCCGGCGGCGCCATCTATATTCACGGAAGTTGTGTAACTGTTGGCTGTATTCCCCTGACCGATCCCATGATCGAAGAAGTTTATATCATCACTGCACATGCAAAGAACCAGGGACAGGATTTTATACCTGTTCATATTTTCCCGATCCGGTTTAACGTCAAGAGAAGTATTGATTACCTCGGTCGTCTTACAAAGGATGATGACCAGTTAAAAGAATTTTCTTCTCATCTGGAAGATGCATTTAATTATTTTGAAAAGAATAAACAAGTGCCGGTTATTGCTGTTTCTGATAAGGGGCAGTATTATGTAAACGATGCTCCTGATAAAAAATGGGCAACAGTACCCGAATCCAAACCGATACCAAAAAGAAAGAATGTCCAGCACAGGACAAGAGAGATTACCGGACTTGTTGAAGCTGTTCACCAGTGGCCGAAATATCCCGGTGGCGGCGATGCACTGTTGAAATACCTTGAAAAGTTAGGCAAAGAGATGAAAGAATATTTGCCTAACAAAGTAAGAAAAGCATATGTGCAGCTGGAGTTTATAGTTGATAAAGATGGTGTGCCGGTCAACTTTAAGGTGATCCGGGGTGGAGTGAATGCAGATTTTAATGACGAACTCATCTCGAGACTGGAGGCCAGCATGTCTACCTGGGAACCTGCTCTCTTAAATGATAAAGCAGTGCCTAAAAAAATGGTTCAGACAGTAACGATAGAAATTCCTGAACCAATGGAAATGTAAAGTGTGAAAGCCTATTTCATTAGCGGGTTGGGGGCTGATAAGAAAGCTTTTCAAAGAATAAAACTTCCAACAGGGTATGAACCTGTTTACCTCGACTGGATAGCACCTGAGAAAAACGAATCACTTACTAATTATGCGCGCCGGTTTTCATCATTGATAAATGATGAACCATTCGTGTTGATCGGGCTTTCCTTTGGCGGCATGCTGGCCTGCGAGCTGGCAAGATTGCGGAACCCTGCGAAGACGATCATTATTTCAAGCATCCCGACTTCAGATGAATTGCCCTGGTATTTTAAAAGAGCAGGCAGGATCGGTCTGCATAAATATGTTCCGGTAAATTTGCTCGGTGCAGCGACGGTGTTGAAAAACATGTTCGGTACCATATCAAAAGAAGATAAGGCGCTTATTTATAACTATGCAAAGTTTGCAGATCGGAACCTGGTCCGTTGGTCGCTGCATGCCATTTTGAGCTGGCAACAACATGAAAGATTACCGGGAGTAGTTCATGTACATGGTTCCAGGGATTTTATGCTACCGGTAAGATATACCCATCCTGATTATATTGTTGAAGATGGGGGACACCTGATCGTGTTTAATAAGGCGGAGGAGGTGAATCGGATATTGGGGGAGATCCTAGCGACGAATTGAGTTGTTTTCATTTATCCAGTCTGAATACTTCGTATCTTCCGGCACCTCAGTTGCACTTTCAAAACAAATACTATAAGCATCCGGATCGGCTAATTGTACAACCCATAACTTATTTCCAACAAATGGTTCCTGCGGCGAAAGCCCATTTTGCAAAAACTCTTTATACAATGCAAGAGAATCGTTGCACATAAAACAAACAGAAACACCTACTCCGAGTTTTTCTTTTGGTACAAATTCTTTGCGATATTCCTGTAACATAAGGGCAACGCCATCTCTTTCCAACCAGCACCATTCGATCCTTCCTTCTGGTTTCCAGTCGATCTTTATTTCAAATCCCAAACCTTTTGTATAAAAATCGATCGACTTGTCAATGCTGGTAACCATAAAAAATGGTACAGCTTGTTTTAAATTTGTTTGGCTCATTTATATTCGTTCAGATTGAATCCTTATTTTAAATGATCCTGACTGCCGCTTCTTAAATATACATAACCCTTAAGAAAATCTATATGCCAGGAAAGAATTTTCTAACGTAACAACGCCTGCACAGTAGTAGTAGTTCTCTGCTGCAGCAACATCTTTTTCCCTTCGGTTAACTTATTGTAAACCTCTGTTGTATAATAGCGGATCGTCAACAGCGTAAGGCCTTTTGTTACTGTGATATCAAAAAATTCTGAAGCGGCTAAGGCCAACTTTTCAATCTTATCCGGCCGGTCATCAAATACACAGATCATGCTGATGGCCGCATTTTGGGTAAGATTGGGTTTTATTTTAAGCTTTTCAAAAAGATGAAACAACTCAGCTATCGGTTTTTCTTCGATAAATGAAAAATCTCTTGAGCTAAGTTCGATCATCGCCTGTTTTTCTTTGATGACAATGATCGGTGGTAAATTCTTTAATTGTTTGTTATGAATGACTGTTCCCGGTAATGAAGGTTCTAAAAAACATTTCACGTAAAGGGGAATGTTTTTGTTTTGAAGCGGTTTTATTGTTTTTGGGTGAATGACCTGTGCTCCATAATAAGCCATTTCGATCACTTCATTATAATTCAGCTCGTGAATTCCTGTTGCATCAGGAAATTGTTTGGGATCGGCATTCATAACACTGGTTACATCTTTCCAGATAGTTTGACCCTCTGCATTTAATAAATTGGCAAAAACAGCGGCGCTGTAGTCGCTCCCTTCCCGGCCAAGAGTTGTGCTCTCGTTTTCATCAGTGGAACCAATGAAACCCTGTGTCAGGACGATATCAAAATCATTGAACAGTTTAATAATTTGACCATTAACATTCTTACTGGTCACTTCCCAGTCAATGGACGCATCACGGAAATTATCATCAGTTCTGAAAACATCTCTGACATCGATCCATTTGTTATTGATGCCAATTTCATTCAAATAATGGCTGACGATCGAAGTGGAAAGTAATTCACCGATACAAACAACCTGGTCATAATAATAATCGTAATCTTTTACAGGTTTGTCGTGCAATAGCCATTCCGCTTCTGTGAAAAAATTATTCAGCTGCGCTTCACAGGCAAGTGCATTTTTTACCAGTAAATACTTTGCTGTGTTTAGATGTTGCTGTTTTACTTGTTGGAATAATTGTAAGGCTTCGTCTTTTTTCCCGTCAAAGAATGCATCGACCACTTTTTCAAGTGCGTTTGTTGTTTTACCCATGGCAGATATGACCACCAGTAATTTTTCATTGGAGTATAGCTTCAGGATATCAGCAACATTTTTCACCCTATCCACACTGTTTACGGAAGCGCCGCCAAACTTGAAAACCTGCATTTGATTAGGTATTTGATATTAGATATTTGATATTGATATTACAAATATAACCCGACAACTCATTTGATTACCCGCATAGATGAAACGTGATCTCAAATTTCAAACTTCAAATATCAAATCTAAAATCACTTATTCCCTTATTTTTGTTATTCTTAATTTTTCTTATGATAATCAACCGCCAGGTACTCACATTGGATGAATTCACCATTCATCAATACCGGAATTTTCCGGGTGCTACAGGTGAGTTAAGTAGTCTATTGAGAGATATTGGTCTTGCAGCAAAGAGAGTGAATGTAGAAGTAAATAAAGCCGGGCTTGTTGACATCCTTGGCGATGCCGGTTCTGTGAATGTGCAGGGCGAAGAAGTAAAAAAGCTGGATGTATTTGCCAATGATCATTTCACCGGGGTATTGAAGCATGGGATTAGCTGCGCCGGGATCGCCAGCGAAGAGCTGGATGACATCGTCGTGTTTGATGATGCTGTAAGCAACAACTCGAAGTACGTATGTATGTATGACCCGCTTGATGGCAGTGCAAATATTGATGTGAATGTTTCTATCGGGACCATTTTTGCTGTTTTTCGCCGGCTAACACAAAAGGGGTCACCCTGCGCCGTTGAAGATTTTTTGCAACTGGGAAATAAGATGGTGGCAGCCGGATACATTATCTATGGATCGAGCACAATGCTGGTCTATGCAACAAAAAGAGGAGTGAATGGATTTACCCTTGATCCTTCAATCGGTGAGTTTACGCTGAGTCATCCTGATATAAAATGTCCTGATAAAGGGAAGATCTATTCGGTAAACCACGGAAATTTTTTCCAGTACAGCGATGGTGTAAGAAAATATATCAATTGCTGCCAGAACAAAAACAAAGATAATGGTGGGCCTTACACACAACGTTATATCGGTAGTATGGTAGCAGATGTACATCGCAACTTGATCAAGGGTGGAATTTTCATGTACCCGGGTACCATTGATAAACCAAAAGGGAAGTTACGGCTGCTGTATGAATGCAACCCCTTTGCCTTTATCGTGGAAATGGCGGGTGGCCGGGCAACAAATGGAAAAGAAAGAATACTGGATATTCAACCAACTGAATTACACCAGCGAACGCCTTTGTTTATTGGAAGTAGCCAGATGATGGACGAATTGGAGAGAAACCTGAACCAGGATTAACAGGATTAATTTGATTTTTGAGGAAATATGGATAAGTCAATTGAAATAATTGAGTACTGCGATAAATATCATTCGGATTTTAAGCGAATGAATTTGGAATGGTTGGATAAATACAATCTTACTGAAAGCCATGACCTGATGGTGCTTGATGATCCAAAAGGAACAATAGTCGATCGCGGTGGTTTTAT
>JAICPX010000545.1 GCA_025929635.1 Chitinophagaceae bacterium | reverse complement strand
TACCAAACGGTACTTGATTGATGTGAACAACCAACTTGCTAATATAAAACTTCATTTTTCGCCCAGAGAACTGAAGTTTTTACAACTGATATGCGCTTAGAAAACTTGTAAGGAAATTGCATCTGAATTAGGCCTTAACACCCGTCAGGTGGATTATTTAAGAGAAGGACTTTTTGCCAGGTTTGATGTTCATAGTCGCATCGGCCTGGCTTTCAAAGCAACGCATAGTGGAATTCTGAGAGATGAAGTCACCTGAAGACTTTTTTCTTTCAACGCTCCTCTGGTTTTTTACTCCTAACCCCGTACTTTTGCGGCCGATTTCCACTGGTTACAGGGTTTGATGGTTTAAAGGTTTAATGTTCATCATAAAACAACCTTTCAACCCTTCAACCTTAAACCTTTAAACGAAAAATCATGGCAGGTCAGCTTAAAGAAGTTCGCAACAGGATAAAATCAGTAACAAGCACACAGCAGATAACTAAAGCAATGAAGATGGTGAGTGCTGCTAAATTGCGTCGTGCCCAGGATGCAATTATTCAAATGCGTCCTTATGCCAGGAAGATGCAGGAGATGCTTAGCAATATCGTAAGCAATGCTGGTGGCGGTGCGGGTATCGCGCTGGCAAGCGAAAGACCTGTTGAAAAAGTATTGCTGATCGTTATTACCAGCGACCGCGGTCTTTGCGGCGCATTCAATGCAAACCTTATTAAGCTTGCAAAAGCAACGATCAACGAAAGATATGCGGGTCAGTTCAGGAAGGGAAATGTAACGATCTGGAGCATTGGCAAAAAAGGCTATGAACATTTTCTTAAAAACCGTTTTACTGTTTCCGATACTTACAAGGACATTTTTCTTCATCTGAATTTTGAAAGTGTTCAACAGGCAGCACAAGCCGCACAAAAAGGTTTTGCAGAAGGCCAGTTTGATGTTGTAGAAATTATTTACAGCCAGTTCAAGAATGCAGCAACACAGCGTTTCGAGGTAGAAAGGTTTTTACCGATACCAAAAGTGGAAGCTAAAGCTGGGGCTACAAAGGCGGATTTTATTTATGATCCTTCAAAAGAAGAATTGATCGCCGAACTGATGCCAAAGATCCTCAACACTCAACTATATAAAGCAGTCCTGGATTCCAATGCATCCGAGCATGGTGCCCGCATGACGGCCATGGATAAAGCCAATGATAATGCCCAGGAAATGTTGCGTTCACTAAAAATATCTTACAACCGAGCAAGACAGGCTGCGATCACGACTGAGTTGACGGAGATTGTGAGTGGCGCGGCTGCGTTGCAGGGATAAAGCCTCTGTCCCCCGAAGGGGGAACTTAGTCCGTTGTTTTCTTTTTTCATTTGAGCAGTTCTGACGTTGTAGGGCTGTGTGTTGGCAAGTCCCCTTTAGGGGCTTAACAGAGTGTTGATAATTGTGTTGCCGGCTTTTGAATCCGTGATTGTACATTCGTTGCAAGTTCATCCTGATCGAACCGAAGAACCGCATTCACTTAATCAACAAATCATCAATGGAAATAACTAATCTAATACCCCATATTGAAGCTTTGATCTTTGCAAGTGACAAGCCGTTGACAACACTTGAAATCACTGACCTTATCAACAATGCTTTTTCCTTCATGGATGAAAAAGTTTCGCTTGACCAGGTAGAAACATCCCTGGAAGGCATTGTTGAAAAATACAAAGCAGCGTTTTATCCATTTGAAGTGATCCAAAGTGGTGGCGGCTGGCAGTTCCTCACGAAAAAAGAATTCCATAAAACCATTGCTCAATTGAACGGCGATAAGTTTTTGAAAAAACTTTCTGCAGCAGCCATGGAAACACTTTCGATTGTTGCTTATAAACAGCCGGTAACAAAAGGTCAGATCGAAGCGATAAGAGGGGTAAGTGCTGATTATGCCATACAGAAATTGCTGGAGAAAGAACTGATCGTTATCAGCGGCCGCAACGAAAACATGCCGGGACATCCATTGGTGTATGCTACATCAAAAACGTTTATGGATTATTTTGGCATCAATTCGCCTGAGGATCTTCCAAAGATCAAAGAAGTTTTGGCAGAACAGATGATTGAACCTACAATTGTAAATGAATCAGATTTTATCTCGGAATCGGCGAATACTGAGCCTGCAAAAGAATCTGCATCAGCTGAAGAACCAACCAATCTTTCGGTAACTGAAGCTGGCGAGTTGATCGAGAATAAAGACGATCAACAAGAAGGAGAGAAGAGTTAATCCCCAACCCCTTTGCTTCCTGCTTCGCATAGTTCGCAATGACGCCGGGGAGTATTGAATACTCATCCGTAATTTGTCAGTGAAAGAACGACGGCTGAAAATCTGTGTACATCCTTCATATCCGTGTCATCCGTGTTCATATCTTCGCAAACTATGTCGATAGAGCTTTCACCGCTACAACTAAAAGCTATTGCAGGAGAATTCGGAACTCCTGTTTATGTGTATCATGCAGAAAGAATTAAAGAGCAGTATGAAAATTTATTAAATGCATTTAAAGGTGTTGATGCAAAATTCTTTTATGCAGCAAAAGCATTAACCAATATCAATATTCTCAAATACATTCTTTCTATTGGGTGTAATATCGATTGCAGTTCGATCAATGAAGTGAAGCTGGCACTCAAAGCTGGTTTTGAACCCAAAAACATTCTTTATACATCTAACAATATTGCTTTTGAAGAAATTGAAGAAGCAAAAATTATTGGTGTTCACATCAATATTGACAGCATCTCAAATCTTAAAAAGTTTGGAAACAGGTTTGGGCACAGCTATCCCGTTGGTATTCGTATACGTCCCAATATTATGGCAGGTGGTTATTTGAAAATATCTACAGGTCATGCTGACAGCAAGTTTGGTGTAGCACTCGAAAGTATCAGGGAAGTGCTTGATGTAGTAAATGAAACCAATTTACATATCCGCACATTACATATTCATACGGGCAGTGAAAT
>JAICPX010000621.1 GCA_025929635.1 Chitinophagaceae bacterium | reverse complement strand
CAAATAAATGCCAATGGCAGTAAAAAGAAAAGTAGCCCCGATTCTTGGAAATGACATTTTAATTCGCCGACTGCTGTGCGGAAATCTTACTTTTCCCAATAAGTATAAAACGGTTAGAAACGCAATGACTACCCACAGCCCTATAAATATTTCTCTTTTTAATAATCCCCATTGTTCAACCAAATCTGCATTCGAAAGAAATTTTACGGCTAAAGCTAATTCCAGGAACCCCAATACAACTTTCAGATCGGTCATCCAGCCACCCGATTTTGGTAATAAATGAAGCCACCTCGGAAACATTGCAAACAAAGCAAACGGCAACCCCAGTGCTAAACCAAAACCCGCTGCCCCGGCAGTAAGCGGCCATGCTCCCTGCTCTGCCACACCAACAAGCAATGTTCCGAAGATCGGGCCGGTGCAGGAAAAAGAAACGATGGCCAGGGTTCCGGCCATAAAAAAGATGCCCCATAAATTTCCATGTCCGGATTTTGAATCCATCTTGTTGGCCAATGCCGCCGGCAGCCCGATCTCAAAAAAACCAAAAAATGAAATAGCAAATACAACGAATATCAAAAAGAACAAAAGGTTCAACCACATATTGGTTGAGATGTTATTAAAGATCTCGGGGCTGATCGTTTTGTTGGCGATATGAAAAGGAATTGTGATCGCAACATATATTAGAAAAATAAAGAGGCCGTAAAAGATTGCATTCCGCATGGCCATTCTTTTCCTGTGTGATTTCTTGGTAAAAAAAGAAACGGTCACCGGTATCATTGGAAACACACAAGGTGTAAGTAAGGCGATCAAACCACCAAGGAATCCCAATAAAAAAATATTGAGAATGCTTTTTGCACTTGGATCGTCATCGCCGCATGATGCAAGTGGATTTTCGATATCAATGGAATCAACTTTTGGATCCCAGGTTGATTCAACTCCGCCTTCCAGCGCTACGCTGAATTCTAATGGAAGATCCGCACTGTATTCTTCATTCGTTCCGTAGAAATAAGTGAGTTTTCCCTGTAGGCGAGCGGGTGCCGTACCGATAATGGTGATTGGGAGTGTCCATTTAGCTTCTGCCTCATACACCTTCACTGTTGTGTCAAAAATCGGGCTCGTGAAAGACTTAGCAGGTCCTGCATCACTAAATGATCTATCTACGATAATACTTGAATCAGCAAAAGAGATGTCTACCGTACTCACTCCACCCAGTACCTGGTTCGGGGCATATAATTGCCAGTTGCTGGCACCGTTAGTTTGAAAAACAAGTTCATATTTTTTATCGGCAATTTTGTTACTGGTGACTTTCCATCGAAATATCGTTAAACTGTCTTCATAAGCAACCCGGGACTGAGCCGGTGTCGTTGGCTCAGCATTATTGCAGGAGATCAATACAGGAAGAAGTAATGGAAAAAGCAACATGTAAACTAAGCCAGATGGTTTCTTCATCATATCTTCTCATTAAAAATAAACGAGTTCAAAGGAACTCGTTTTCTCTCAAATAAAATTCATTTTACATCATTAATTCAAAGCCACTTTAAAGTTTACAGTTTTTGGCGGCAGGCATTTTTTGTCATCACATGTCTGGTATTCTACACTTCCTGTGAAATTGGTTTTTACCTTGCCTTTAAGTTTTACAGTTTGAACAAAATTCACAGACTTTGAGTATTGGTTTGCTGAAAGTTGCAGTTCTTTGTCATGAAATTTTTCCATTTTCCCTTCTTCCCTGATCTTTCCAACCACTTCTATCAATGGATTGCTGGTGACGGTAAATGTGGTAGGCATTGCAATAGCATCTTCGGGCTGATCTTGTGAATACAGGTGCCATCCCTTTTCAAGGGTGGCCGTCATGTGTATCTCAAAATTTCCATTAGTGAGCTTTTTTGTAGTAAATGTCCATGTCACCGGGTTTTGGGCCGAAACTCCCATTACAATCAGCAAGAACATACTAAGTAAAACTGCCTTCATAGTCTTTCTTTTAGAGATGCAAAAATCGTGATAATCGTTTTATGCTATTGAGAATTTTGCCACAAATATTGTAAAAGAAAAGTTGAGGTTTTGTAGAATATTTGACAAACGACCCGATTTATTGACAGAACAGGTGTTCAACCCACCAAAACCTCACTCATTAACAGGTTTTTAAGGATTTCCCGGCCGTCCGTATTGCCGAGAATCTCCGAAGTGGCTCTTTCGGGATGAGGCATCATTCCAAACACATTCCTGTTTGCATT
>JAICPX010000608.1 GCA_025929635.1 Chitinophagaceae bacterium | reverse complement strand
GCCGATGAATGTGAATAAAGGTTTTTCTGCATCAAGACCGAATTGCGTACAGAGTTGTTCTTTGTTTTTTCTTTTACCCCTGGAGGCAGTTTTGATAGAGAATTTTGCATCCAGGTAATGATCTGTTTCCGGGTCCCATACTTCTGTATCGATACCGTTTAAGATACCCGTGCATTTACCCTTTTCATATTCAAAAAGATCTTCAAGACCATTGGCATTATACCGTAGTTCCTCCATATAACTTTGACTCACGGTATTTACTTTCCATGCACAGCGAACTGCTGAAGCCATTGGGTTTATATTATTTTTCCAGTCAAGCATTCCCCATTTCCAGCTATCATAGGCCGGGATGTAATGATTTTTGTCCCAGCCCATCCAGCCCTGGTATTGTCCATTATGTATGGTAAACAAGGTTGGGATTTGACTTAGATGACTAAATGCATAGCAATACCTGGTCATGAACGGAATTAACCCGGCCTGGTGATCGTGTACGTGAATGACATCGGGTAAATGCTGCCATTTGCTTAACCAATCACAAACCGCGATTTGGAACGCAGTGAATCTTTCTGCGTCATCATCATACCCATAAATTTTTTCACGGTCAAGCAAATTGTTTATATCGACAAGATAAAGATCGAAACCAAGCTTATTTGTTTTTTCCTTAATAACACTGTAATGGAACCAACGGGGACCCAGGTATTGGCTGCCCTCATGCACTAATTCAAATTGATTGGCATATAAGAATTTTGTCCGGTACATGGGCATGATGACTTTTGCGATATGCCCAAGCTTATTTTGATATTTGGGCAATGCGCCAACCACATCTCCTAATCCACCAGCTTTGGCTACAGGATAACATTCTGCTGATACATGAACTATTTCCATAAAAATTACATTCCGGTTTTATATCCTTTCAATGCGTAATAAAGTATATAAAGATAGCAGGGTATCATTAACCAGTATCCCATTTGTTTTGAGTCAACAGCCGCGGAAAAAATGCCGTACAATGGCATAAGAATAGCGCCACCAACAATTCCCATAATGAGGAGCGCTGCGCCTATTTTTGTAAACCTGCCTAAACCATTTAGGGCAAGCGGCCAAATCGCGGGCCACATCACCGCATTTGAAAACCCTAATAAAGCAAAACACACAACAGCAGTCATTCCGCTGGTAAATATTGATAATAATACCAGGACAATACTAAGGATAGCGCTACCGATCAATGCCTTTCGCTGTGAAATATATTTTGGAATGCAAATGATTCCCGTAATATAACCCAGTAACAATCCATATCCTGTATATTTTGCAAACTGGGACGCTTCTTCTACCGGGAACCCCAATGCTTCGCCAAAAGCCGCAAAAGTATCATAGCTGATAACTTCAGCTCCCACATAAAAGAAAATCGCAACTGCGCCGAGTAATAAGTGTGGAAACTGGAAAACACTTGTTTTATCTTTCCGATGAAAAGTATCTTCTTCTTCCTCTTCATTTATTTCAGGAAGATGCAGGAAGTAAATAATGACGGCAAGTATGGTAAGTACAACAGCTATGGTTATATATGGATTCACTACCCGTGATGCCAATTGATCCAATTCTGCATTTTTTTCTGCTGCGGGCAATGTGAGCAGTTTTGCTTTCAGGGCGTCAACATCTTTTAGAACAATGCCGCCAAGTATAATGACTGCAAGAATGCCGGCTGTTTTGTTGCATATGCCCATTATACTTATTCGTTGTGCAGCACTCTCTAACGGGCCGAGTACGGTAACATAAGGATTGGAAGCAGTTTGCAATAATGCTAAACCGGTACCGATAATAAACAGACCTGTTAAAAACAAAGCATAGCTTCTGGATCCTGCTGCCGGTATAAAAAGCAATGCTCCCATAGCCATAACGAGAAGACCTAATGACATCCCTTTTTTAAAACCTGACCATTTTAGAATTGCAGCAGAAGGAACGGCCATTACAAAATAGGCGGCAAAAAAAGCACTGGCTACAAGAAAAGATTGGGTATCGGTAAGTTCACAGGCAATCTTTAAATAGGGTATTAACTGGCTATTGGCCCACGTTACAAAACCGAAAATAAAGAATAGCGTTCCAATAATAACCAGGGGAAAAACATAGTTTCTTTGCAAAGAGCTGTTGGCTGTCTGGATCGTCATTAATCTGAATTTTAAATAAACATACCTGAATTTTCTTAAATCCATATCTCTGATGCAGGTTTTTTGTGTTGTGAGATAAAGAACATTCACTAATAAAAAATGTTTATTTTCATCGCCTGAATCACTCACCAAAACAATTGCACTATGGCAACAGCAATGGGCACATCTAAGCCTTTAGTGACTTCCACTACTGGTT
>JAICPX010000078.1 GCA_025929635.1 Chitinophagaceae bacterium | reverse complement strand
TCATGCTTGTTTTTTGTAGAGACAAGGCATGCTTTGTCTCTGCCACATCAGGGTCTTTGAACGACACAGGTGTATCTGTTGTGCCCACAATTATTTTATTATGCCAGGGCACAGCAAACAATACACGACCATCATCTGTTCTGGGAATCATGATCGCCGTGTCGGACAAAAGAAAATCTTTATCAAAAACCAGGTGTATACCCTGGCTATGGGAGATCAACGGTGCAGCGGCAGGATCATCCAGCCTGGTGATACTATCCGAAAAGATCCCGGTCGCATTAATAACTACTTTTGCTTTTATTTCAAATTCTCTTCCGTCGAGTTGATCTTGTGCAAAAACACCGCAGACTTTTTCATTCTCCTTCATCAGACCTGTTACACCCATATAATTGAGTACCGTGGCACCATGATCCGCGGCCGTCATCGCCAGGTGAACTGCCAATCGCGCATCATCAAATTGTCCATCATGATATAAAACGCCGCCACGCAAACCATCTTTATCAAGATTGGGAGCCAGCGCAAGCGTTTCTTCTTTATTTAGAAATTGTGAAGGACCTAGCCCCAGGCTTCCTGCCATCCAATCATAGACTTTTAGTCCAATCCCATAAAAGGAGTTCTCCCACCATTTATAATTAGGGATAACGAAAGATTGATTCTTTACCAGGTGAGGAGCATTTTTTCTTAGTAATCCTCTTTCCTTTAATGCCTCGATGACCAATTTGATATTTCCCTGCTGTAAATAGCGAACACCACCGTGAACAAGTTTTGTGCTTCGCGATGATGTGCCTTTGGCAAAATCATATTTCTCAAGCAAAAAGGTCTTGCATCCTCGTGATGCAGCATCTACAGCAATGCCTAAGCCGGTGGCGCCACCACCGATGATGCAGATGTCGAATTCTTTTGTACCCCCAAGCTGCTCAATCATTCTGTCCCTATTCATTTGTTCTTTCCATTTTGCAGAGAAATTTTCAACTCTCAATTATCAACGCTCAATGTTCAACTGTAAACTGTCCTAAAACTTGAACATTGAATATTGAGTATTGAACACTAAAATATTTCAACCATTTGCCCATGCTATCGCAGCCGCCACTGCTCGTTGCCATCCATTCACCAGTTCATTTCTTTTTTTGTCGTCCATCTTTGGAGAAAACTCTTTATCCACCTGCCATTGCTTTTGTATTTCATCAACATTTTTCCAATAACCAACGGCAAGACCCGCCAGGTACGCAGCACCGAGTGCCGTTGTCTCTGTAATTTTCGGGCGAATGACTTTTGTATTCAGAATATCACTTTGAAATTGCATTAATGAATTATTGATCGTGGCGCCGCCATCTACGCGCAATTCAGCAATAGAGATCCCGGCATCAGCTTCCATAGCTTTTAGCACGTCATAAGTTTGATAGGCGATACTATCGATAGCTGCTCTTGCAATATGCGCATTACTACTGCCTCTTGTCAATCCGAAAATGCTACCTCTTGCATGTTGGTTCCAATGCGGCGTCCCTAACCCGGCAAATGCAGGTACGATATAAACACCCTCATTGTCTTTTACAGTTGAAGCCAATGCTTCTATTTCAGCGGAGTTACGGATGATCTTTAATCCATCACGCAACCATTGCACGACGGCGCCCGCAATAAATACACTTCCTTCCAGTGCATATTCAGTCTTATCGTCGATCTGCCAGGCAATTGTCGTGAGCAGATTATTTTTTGAAACGATCGCCTTTGTTCCTGTATTCATCAGCATGAAGCAGCCTGTACCATAAGTATTCTTTACCATTCCCGGTTTGGTGCACATTTGCCCAAATAATGCTGCCTGCTGATCCCCGGCGATGCCCGCGATAGGTAATTTTATTTCAGGGACAATATTTCCGGTTGTTCCATAAATCTTGCTTGATGGTTTTACTTCGGGCAAGACTGAACGGGGAATGCTAAATAGTTCCAGCAACTCATCATCCCAATTACAGGAATGAATATTCAACAACATAGTTCTCGATGCATTGGATACATCAGTCACATGAATATTGCCACCGCTTAATTTCCAAACCAGCCAGGTATCAATGGTGCCAAATGCTAATTCGCCTTTTTCCGCTCTGGTTCTGGCACCGGGAACATTGCCCAGTATCCATTTCAATTTTGTCGCTGAGAAATAAGCATCGATCACCAAACCAGTCTTTTGTTGGATCGCGTTGGCATGGCCCGCGGTTTTTAATTCATCGCAAAACGCGGCTGTTCTCCTATCCTGCCAAACGATAGCATTATAAACCGGGAGTCCACTTTTACGATCCCACACAACAGTGGTTTCCCGTTGATTGGTAATACCGATACCGGCAATTTGTCTCATGGTAATATTTGCTTTGGCCACGGCTTCAGCCATGGTACCAAATTGCGTACTCCATATTTCTTCAGCGTCATGCTCCACCCAACCGGGTTGCGGAAAGATCTGCCTGAATTCTTTTTGTGCTGTGCTTATAATGTTTCCATGTTTATCAAAAACAATGCTTCGACTGCTGGTAGTACCCTGGTCAAGTGCAAGAATGTAATGTGACATGAGAGAAGGTTAAAAGTTAATAGTCATTAGTCAATAGTTAATAGTAAGATATGCGAAAAGTTAGAAAGTAAATAATTATGTACCCGGCCTTAGTGCTACTATTTGACTTTACTTCCGTCGTCCTGACCTGGTCGGGATACTGCAACAATGCTGATGAGCAAACCCACTCCGTCAGTCATTTTCTTACCAGAAGAGTTTTCATCCTCTCCATGAGATTGGATGGTGACTTTACCAAAAAAGGAATGATGAAGGGGTGGGTTTATTTCAAAGCAAGCTCCTACACCCATCAAACTATTGTGTAATTTCGTAATTGTTATGCAAGAAGTTCAACCAATAAAAAGTCGGAAGTTTAGAAAAATCTTGGGATGGCTAACGATCATTGTTATTATTCTATTGGTAATCGGATTTTGGTGGAAGTATTATTTTGTATTTGGTGAGGGAGTGAAGTCAGGGGAGTTGAATTATGTGGTGAAGAAGGGGAATCTTTTTAAAACCTATGAAGGCAAGCTGATACAAGCAGGAATCCGTTCAAAAACACCGGGTGCAATTCAATCTTATGAATTTGAATTTTCTGTGGTAGATGATAGTATTGCAAACATACTGATGAATAATAGCGGCAATCATTTTGATCTTCATTATAAAGAATACAAAGGAGCGCTTCCGTGGAGGGGATATAGTCCTTTCATAGTCGACAGGATCATTTCCATGCGGGTGGCCGATAGATAGCGTGTTATGCGCACTATTTGGATTGCTTCGGCTTGCCGGTAAAGCCTTACAATAAGGCAGACTCCAGGTCATGAAACCGCATTCAAGAGTGCGACCCTTCGACGGCCCAGGGTAAACTGCACAAAAGTTTAATAGTAATTCAAAAGCTGGGTAAATAGTTATCCTATCAAAACGTCAACCTGAAACTTCCAAAAATTCCAAAACGTTTTGCCCTTTCTTTTGGCAAGGGTGTAGGAAGCACTCTCCATACAAAATCAACACGAAGAACTTTTAAGATATTATCAATGCCGGTGCCAAGCTCAAGATAAGTACGGCCATCAAGCGTTTGAAATTCATAGCCGGGTTTGAAATTGAGTGCTTTGTTTGCATCACTCAAACTTCCCCATAAGGTTTTGATGGTATAGAATTGGCGGAACTTCAGCTTTGGAAGAAAACGAAAAATGCCATTGCCGATATTATGCTCAAAGCTGATGCCTGCATATTTATCATGGATAAACTCATACTTGTTCATCAGGCTAAAGGCATACTTATTATAATAATACAATTCATTACCCGGGGCAATGTCAAGAAATGTATAAGGCAGGGTGCCAAATGTTTTTCCAGCATAAATATTAAAATCAAAATTTCCATAAGGCGGGATCTTGATATAATCATGAATGCTCGCCATGATCTTTGTATAGTTGTAGGCGCTTTTACCAATACCAGAGATCCCTTGCGTGATCCGGAATTCAGGAATCGGGTAGGGACTACCTAAACTGCTACGGAAGAAATTACTTTCTAAAAATCTTTCCAAATAAGCAAAGCGAAGACGTAGTGATATCTCAAAAGTTTTTAACGGCTTTCCGCTTGAAACCGTAAAGGAATCTTTTGGCGGAATATGCTCAAGCGGATTAAATTGCTTAAGCACGGAAGCAAACAATGCAGAAAACCCTGACTTTGTTTCATGAAAGAATTCAAACCTTGATTCTTCAATCTTCATTCGTTTGATCGGGATACCCGACTTACGGATAGCGAGTGCAAAAATGTTATCACTGCTTACTTCACCAATATAATTCTGTCCATAGTCGAGGTCGTTGATATAAGAGCCATACAAATAGGTTCTCGGATGTTTGGCAGGTAAAAAGAATAGTTCTGCCTTACCTTTTACTTTTTTATCCCGGAATCCATAAGCCAGGTAGGTATGCCACCAGACTTTCCGGTCCCATTTGTAATTAGTCCCCAGGTCAAAACGGATACGTAACCCTTCCCAGTTGTTGCCGGTTACCCAATTGTACCAGGGGCCTAACTGGAAATTCCCCCAATTCAGATAACCTGTCCCGATAAAATTGAGTGTATTGGTAAATCTTTTAAATACGGGAGCATTCGTTAGGGTATCGATCATCCTGATGATGCCTTTCTCATTCTTTGAAAGCTCCTCATGTCTTGCTGTTGACCAATAATCCTTTGGTTTTTCTGCGGCCCCTGGTAATGTTATTATTTCTTCAAGCAATTTGTTTTTATTCAATTCACGAACTACCGAAGAATCATTGATAACAATATTTCTATAGGTGGTGGTTTTGCGACCGATGAATCCAAGGGCCTGTTTACCCATAGGACTTATATCGGCAACAAATTTATCTTTTGCTAAAAACCATGTTGTTGAATCATCCAGCAAACGATATTCCTGGATCAGGCTCAATGTTTCAAGGAAGTTAACATTGGCGTCATTCCCCAACCGGAGGTTCATTTTCTGAATAGCAAATGTGCCGGCATGCACCCAGCAATCACCTTCAAACGTATTCTCGCCCCGGCGTTTTGGTGTAAATACCAGGTGATAATAGCGATTCTTATTGGTCACCTGGGTATCAGTAACCCGGTAATTATAATAGGCATCGCCATTGTCACTGGCCGGGCTCACAAATTGTTTATTCATTACCGGGATAAAATTTCCATATACACTTACATTCTGGTCCATGTTACCAAGAAACTGGATCATGCTTTCATTCTTTACACCATTTGTATTTACAGCTTTGATCACTTCCCGTCTTCGTAACGGTTTCGGCTGGTAATAATAATCAGAGATCGCCTCGGTGAGATAGGTGGGAAGGAACGGAAGACCTTCAGTCGTATCGATGCTGCTGTTAATAAGATCGGTAACGGGTCTTAATGGCTTGAATTTTGAAAACTTTTGAAAATTGAGATTCTTAATGTCAAGTTCCAGTTTATTGTACACCTCATAGGAGAAATTCTGAAATTTAAATTTATCATTCCGGGGCTTATTCTCTACGATCTTTCGCCAGAGGTATAAGCCTTTATTAACCCTGGTCTTAACTTTCGCGCCCTCGTTAAAAGTTCCCCGTTCCATGATGATATCAATGTTGAGGGAATCGCGGTCCGGAGGAACATATAACCTATAAGATTGATAGCCGACACAGGTTACTTCTAATGTATCGGAAGGCCATTGCGACAGGTAAAATTCAAATTTGCCTGAAGAGTCAGATAATTTTCCAACGGTTGAATTAAGGAATTGTAGCGAAGCAAAGGGAATTGGTTCATCGCTATGGGCATCTTTTACAACACCTGCAAGGATCTTTCGTTGTGAAAATACAAACAGGCCGGGTAAACAAATAAGCAAAACTAGCAAGTACAGGTTCCTGGTCTTCATCAGCCGACAAATTTAAGAAACAGGCAGTTGTGGATGGTATTAATAGTACCTTAAAGTCATTTAACGGGAAAAAAAATTTGGAAGTACGGACTTTGGTTATTTACTTTGTATTTCAAAGTGCTTTTTATGACCGAACAAAACCAGCAAACTTTCGAAACTCTGCAAGACATAAAGCGGATGATGGAGCGATCGTCCCGTTTCATTTCATTAAGTGGATTAAGCGGGATAGCGGCCGGTATTTGTGCGTTGGTCGGTGCATGGTTTGCATACAAAGAGTTCGAACCTTACTACCGGGCGTATGATGAAAGAAAGGGATATGCGGGGGAGGATTTTGAGACGCTTAAGTTCCGGTTATTGATCATTGCATTGGTGGTGCTGGCTGCTGCCCTCGTCTCTGCCTTTTATTTTACCTGGAGAAAAGCCAGGCACAATAAATTACCCGTCTGGGATCTGACAGCAAAAAGACTCACGGTAAACATGTTGATCCCCCTGGTAGCTGGCGGGCTTTTTTTGCTTGCGATGTATCAATACAATGAATGGAAGTTTATCGCACCCGCCTGTTTGATATTTTATGGGTTGGCGCTGATAAATGCAAGTAAATACACGTTGACGGATATTCGGTATTTAGGATTATCCCAGATAGTAGTCGGATTGATCAATACACAGTTTGTTGGCTATGGCTTGTATTTTTGGGCGGCAGGTTTTGGCGTGCTCCATATTATTTATGGATTTGTGATGTGGTGGAAATATGAAAAGAATAGTTGACCATTTTACGTTTAAACAGATTAAAGTTGAAAAATCCAATTGTTGGTTTAAATAAAATTTTTGATAACCGTATCCGCCTTGGCATTATGAGTGTGCTGATGGTGAATGAGGAAATAAATTTCAATGACCTGAAACAAATGCTTGAAGTAACCGATGGAAATCTGGCCACTCATTTGCAGAATTTAGAAGAAAATGGATTTATAAAAGTTAAAAAAGGTTTTGTGGGTAAAAAAACAAATACAACCTATTCGGTGACAAAAGCAGGAGAGAAGGCATTTACTGATCATATTGCAGCGCTGGAAAATATGATCAAAGGTGTTCGTTGATTTTTTTTTGAATTTACACTTTGAAATACAAAGCACTTTTTATGAATAGAGAAAGAAAAATAATCCGCAACTGGTTACGATTTTTTATAGTCTGCTTATTTATCAGCGGTGCTACCGCTATACCCATAGAGCAGGAGCTTACTTATGTCGTCAACCATTTTCCTTTTGAAGGATCCATCAGGGGTTGGTTCGAGGAGGTGCTGGTTGGGATAAAAAGGACTTCAGAAAATTATCCATTTCTTTTTTATGGATTTGACTGGCTGGCATTTGCCCATTTCCTTTTTGCGATCCTTTTTATCGGTCCATTGCGGGATCCTGTAAAAAACAAATGGATCATCGAGTTTGGGATCATTGCCTGCATCCTGATCATTCCGTTTGCATTGATCATGGGAGGATTTCGCGGTATGCCTTTTTGGTGGCGATTGATCGATTGTTCATTTGGCGTCATTGGGCTGATACCATTGATCATTTGCTTAAAAAATATAAAAAGATTAGAAACCGGGGAAAAAGCTCAATCGGATAAGAAAGAAGATTTTGATCTGCTTATTGCTTAGTCATAAAAATTAAAAAATTATGAGAACAATTACATTTAAGAACAACTGGGTGACATCATTAGCACTGATATTGATATTGCCCGCCGCCTATTTTATTTTGATCGGGATCTTAAGTGAAATGGGTATTTACGGCCCATTGGAATCGATAAAACCGCTTGCAGAAAAATGGGGTATAAAAAATGGCCCGGGCCTCAACATCACATCTGTAATTGTTTTTGGGCCCATGATGGCTCTTCTGCTTACGGTTTTTCAGTTTATGACAATAGAATGGCGGGTTACCCGGGAAGAATTCCTGCTTCATTTTAGTTTTTATAAAAGATGGTTTCCGATCATGGTAGCAGCATCAGGTATTGTTGTATTGGGTCTTCTTTTCTTTTATGTGGCTGTAGAAAATTGTAATTGTTAAACAATAGCATGGGAATGTTTGCACACATATCTAAAACATGGGCATTGGCGCAGATCCTGCATCCAATAATATTTTTTATCTATTTGGTTTTTGTTGATCTGTCGGAGGTTGAGTTTTGGCTCCCCTGGATCTTCTTCATTTTAATCTTTTCTGTGTTTGCATCCATTCCATCATTGCTTATCGCCTGGCTTTTACTTTATGTGATATCACATGCTGAATTTAGACCAGGTGAGAAGCTTATTGCGTGGTTTGTGTCTGTGATGGCAGCCATCCTGTTCAATTTTATTTTATTATCGGTAGCTGTTGATGGGGTTATTAGTGAAGAAATGTTTGGAATGCTTCCACCCTCATTGATAGCGGCTGTTTTATCAATACTCATCAGAGTCCGGCCTTTCATTCAATTTCAATCAAACTATAAAATAAAAACTGAAAAAATAAATCATGAAAACATTTCTTAGATCATTCCGATTTGCCTTCCAGGGCGCCGTGCAATTTTTTTCAAAGCAAAGAAATGCAAAGATCCAAACCGTAATGGGAATTGCTGCCATTTCACTTGGATTCATTGTCTCGATAACACCCTATCAATGGTTGCTGGTCTTGTTTTGTATCGGGCTGGTGATCTCGCTGGAAATGATCAATTCCGCCATTGAGATCTTCTGTGATATGGTGACTACCGATTTTCATCCGAAGATAAAGATCATAAAAGATGTGGCCGCTGGCGCCGTATTGGTGGCCGCGATTGCAAGTCTAATTATCGGTCTAATCATTTTTATTCCTGCATTGACGAATTTCTTAAACACTTTAAGATGAGCTTTAATAAAAAGATCATTATACCCTTATCCTTTACAATATGTTTATTAATTGTAAGAATGGTGTTAAGCGGGCAGCTGACTTATGTTTTTCTCGCGTGGAACTTATTTCTGGCCTGGATACCATTTGCGATCAGTCAAAAATTAGCCGGGGTACAAAATCGCTGGAAAATTGTTTTATTGTTTGGCTCCTGGCTATTGTTTTTGCCCAATGCGCCTTATATAATCACCGATTTCTTACATCTTAAACAGAGGTGGCCAATTCCATACTGGTATGATATTCTTCTTTTATTCAGCGCCGCATTAAATGGATTGCTGCTTGGCTTGTTATCATTGCTAAAGGTTGAAAAATTCCTTGCTGATCGCTATGGAAACAGGATTTCGGGGCTTCTTATTCTTTGCTCATTTTTTCTTTGTGCATTTGGTATTTATATGGGAAGATACCTGCGGTGGAACAGCTGGGACATCATTACTAATCCCGGTGCTATCGCTGCTGACATCCTGGAAAGAATATTCAATCCTTTTGATCATTTTGGAACATGGTCGGTGACTTTTTTATTCGGGACCTTTTTCTATGTGATTTATTACTCAATAAAGAATTTCATCAACACTAAATCAAATCAATTTTAAATAAAATGGAAACAACCCAATCAACCATCTCTACTTTAATTGACAAAGGAAAACTCTTCTTTAAAGCAGTTATCGTTTTCGTCATGGCATTCTTTCTCTGGATCCCTACCAATATTATTCGTGAGGTGATCAACGAAAGAGAAGGCAGGCAAAAGGAGGCGATAGAGGAGGTAAGCAGCAAATGGGCAGGCCGCCAAACCATTACCGGGCCGATCTTGATGATTCCTTACAATGGTAACGCTGCAAATGGAGTAACACCTCAAAAAAAATATGCATGGTTTATGGCGGATCAACTCGATATAACTTCCTCTGTAGCGCCGCAGAAAAGACATCGTGGCATTTATGACGTGGTCGTTTACCAGGGAGATGTTTCGATTAACGCAAAATTCAATAGCATAAGGGATATAAAACTGAAGCAGTTGGCTATACCTGAAGAAAATATTTTATGGTCAGAGGCTAAACTTGTGTTACAGATCTCCGATCTGTCACGAGGTATCAATGAAGAGATATATATAAAATGGAAAGACAGCAGCCTTCTTTGCCAGCCCTGGGCGGAGCCAAATAACGATATTGGCGATGCCGTATATGCATCAGTACCCTTAAAGCCTGAAGACGCAAACACACACAATGAGTTTACAACAAAATTCTCATTGCACGGTTCGCAACAATTGATGTTCTCACCCGCAGCAAGAGAAACAAGGATCAAAATGACAGGAAACTGGCCCGATCCGAGTTTTACAGGAATAAAACTCCCGGAAACGCCGAATGATGCCGATTCCGGGATCAATGTAAATTGGAAATACCTGAATCGTACTACACCAATGGTCTGGAACGACCAGTTTATCAATTTGCAAAGTTCAGCAATGGGAGCAAACCTGATCATACCTGTTGATGGGTATGACAAAACAGAACGTTCAGTGAAGTATGCCCTGCTTTGCATCATTCTTACATTCGCCGCTTTCTTTTTGATCGAAACGATCTATAAAAGAAATCTTCATTTGCTTCAATATGGTTTGGCAGGATGTGCCCTCGTGTTATTTTATACTTTGTTACTTTCGATTTCAGAATATGTTGGATTCAATCTTGCTTATTTGATCGCCGGTGTTGCTACCATTGGATTAGTGACCTGGTTTGTAGGAAGCATCATGAAGTCGGGAAAGTTGGCAACCTTTATCGCCTTTGTATTAACAGTCGTATACGGGTACATTTTTACGATCATTCAACTACAGGATTATTCATTATTGATGGGAAGCATCGGTTTGTTTGTTGCGCTCGCCATCATTATGTATTTCTCAAGAAAATTACAATGGTAATTATTCTTTGACATTAAAAAGAGGAAGTATGAACTTTTTAAAATGGCAAGAATATTTTAGGTCTAACCAGGATCACTTTGATCATCTTGACTGGCGAAACGATGATATATTAACCCCTGATGAAAGAAGAACAATCCTGTCATCCATAAGCCAGTTTCAAAGAGGAGAATATTCTGAAGGAAAACATTTCCTTGAATTTGCAAAGAACATGAAAGATGAGAGTTATATACAAGCTTTGCGATTCTTTATAAAGGAAGAACAGGATCATGCGGGTGTACTTGGTAAGTTCATGGATAATCATAGCATGGAGAAACTCAAAAATGATTGGCTGGACAATGTTTTTCGCAGGCTTAGAAAACTGGCAGACCTGGAATGCACGATCACCGTATTACTAACCGCGGAAATCATTTCAATGATCTATTACCAGGCGCTTACCAAAGCCACTGCTTCAAAGCTCCTGAAGCAGATCTGCGGGCAAATACTTATCGATGAAGAAATGCACCTGCAATTTCAAAGCTTTTCACTCAGAGTTTTATACGAGAAAAAGAATATTCTTTCAATCTTCATTTCCAGGATACTCCACAGGATCCTGATGGGTGGAACTATTGTAATGGTCTGGATCTTTCATCGAAAGGTGTTGAAAGCTGGCAAATATTATTTTTTTGATTTTTTCAAGGCCGTATTTAGCGAGTTCAAGAAATGTGAGAGCATGATTGCCGATAAGAGTCTGCGTGTGCCAGTCACCAATAGAATAATACCTGCGGCGTAGTAAATTATTTATAATTATTTCGTTCGAGTTGGTTTTAGTTCGGAAAGCCTCACGTCTGTGGGGCTTTCGTTTTTTGATTGCCATGGAATGCAAGGAGAAAAAAGTTGCATAGATTTGATGCAGTCCAAGTGTGCGACGCAAGGGACGATGATTAGAATTACAAATGCCGACTTCATAAAAAAAACCTCCCACAAAGAGAGGTTTCCAACAATATCCAATATCAAATCTCTAATATCAAACTAAAAGTCCAGTCCCATTGCAAAATACAGCATCGGTTTTCCCTTGAAGAAACCGTTCATTTCCCAGCCCGCATCAAAGCGAAGGAAATAACCCAGCAATGTACTGCGAACACCAAAACCATAACCACCGGCAAAAGGACCAATACCACCCGCCTTGATCCTGACAACGACCGGATTGCCTGGTTCACTATATAGAACTGAAGGTCTTTCTATTTTATCATAAGCTCCATTCCATGCTGTGCCCAGATCAAAGAACTGTACTAACTGGAAGTTTCTTAAAAATGCATTGTTGATCGGTTTGTTAAACAAGGTCGAAAACACAGGCAATCTCAATTCACTGTTTATGACAGCTGCATTATTTCCATTAGAAACATTCTGGTTAAAACCCCGGAGGTTAACGGCGAGTGATTGAAATGCATAATCGCCATCCGGATCAGGTCTGTTGGCATCATTAAATTTCGGGAAAAGCCAGTTGTCAACACCACCAAGATAGTATATGATCTTTTGCGGTCCCCAGGAAACATCAAATGCAGCTCTTACTGCCCAAATAAAATTTCTATGGATCGGCAGGTAATACCTTCCATCACCACCCAGGTTGAATGTCCATGGGTTGTCCGCGCTTACACCAGCAGTTTTATTGATCTTTGCATTCCAGTCAAGATAGAATTTATAACGCAGGCCGTACCAGATATTCTGTGCCGGGTTTATCGCATCATCATGCACATATTCAACATGAAGAATCGCATAGTGTTTCTTAATGTTCTCGATCTGTAAGGTTGCAGGAGGATTATTCAGGTCATCGGCAAGGATCACAATTTTATCGGAACGGAATGCTGCATTGAAACGAATGCTTCTTACCCGGTTAAACGGATAAGCCACACTTGCCTGGTATAAATTGGTAAATAATTTACTGGTGAATGCATTTCCGCCGGCATCACCAACAAGGACTTTTTGTGTGTTGCGATAATAGGTAAGGCCATAATCTATCCTTTTCTTCAGGTATTTCGCGCTTATTATGTATTCGTTATTCTTCAGATCCGTACTTAAACGAATGCCACCGGCAAATTTCCAGTCTTCCATCAGGTCAGATGTTCCTACTCTTAACATACCATTGAACGGATCGCCATTACTCAGGTTGATAGGCCCTTCACCCCCGGCATATGTTTGATAACGGGTGATCAATACATTGTTATTAAAGCCACTTACAACATAATCATTAAAGAATTTTGGCGGACGATACTCAAACAATTTTGCATCGCCTAAAACAGTTTCCTGCACCGGAACATCGACAGATTCTACAACATTTCCTAACTGCGTCGAATCTCTTTTCTCATCTTTAAACTCAGTCTCAAAAAAATCATCTTGTTTTTTTGCCGCCGAGTCTGCGGCACCGGGTTCCTGCAGATCGATCTTACTTTGCTCAAATTTTTCTTCTTCCCTCACTTTCTTCATGTATTCCGTTGGCCGGTCGGGCACATTACGTTTACGCAGCGTATTTTCATCTACCCGAAGCCGGTAAAGGAATTTATAATCACCCTGTCTTACCACTTCACTCACCTGCTGGTTATCTCCGGCGGTTCTTGTTTCCAGCAAACTGCTTTGATAGTTGGTCAGTGGAAATACATAAG
>JAICPX010000156.1 GCA_025929635.1 Chitinophagaceae bacterium | reverse complement strand
AACGTGGCGGGAAAGTAAAAGTAAGAGCGCATATTGAGGAATTGGATAAAAAAACCCTGGTGATCAAAAGTGTTCCTTATGGAGTGACCACGACTCAACTGATGGATTCAATTGTAAAAGCAAATGACCAGGGAAAAATAAAAGTCAAGAAAGTAACTGACAACACTGCCGCTGCCGTAGAGATACAGGTTGATCTTGCCCCGGGTATTTCGCCGGATATTACGATCGATGCCTTATACAAATTCACTGATTGTGAAATTTCAATTTCTCCTAATGCCTGTGTGATCGTTGATCAGAAGCCTCAATTCCTGACGGTAAATGAGCTGCTCAAACTATCGACAGATAAGACAAAGGACCTGCTTGAAGAGGAATTAAAGATCCGGTTGGCGGAATTGCAGGAAAAATGGCACTATACGTCTTTGGAAAAAATATTCTTTGAAGAGAAGATATATAAGGAGCTCGAAAAAAAACATGCAACATGGGATAAGGTACTGGAAGCAATCGATGAAGCTTTCAAACCATACAAAAAACAATTAAAACGGGCGATCACGAAAGAGGACATTATTAAGCTTACCGAAAAACCGGTAAGAAGGATTTATAAGCTTGATATCGATGAGCTGAATGAACAGATAGCGGGGTTGGAAGCAGACATAAAGCAGGTAAAACATAACCTGGCGAACCTGGTGGACTATGCAGTCGCCTATTTTGAAAACCTGTTAAAGAAATACGGTAAAGACAGGGAAAGAAAAACTGAGATCAAAACAATCGAGGTTATCGAAGCCAAACATGTTGCGATCGCTAATGCTAAGCTTTATGTGAATCGGGAAGACGGGTTTATTGGAACCGGCTTAAGAAAGGATGAATTTCTTTTTGATTGCTCCACGCTTGATGATGTCATTGTTTTTACCAAGCGGGGTGTAATGAAAGTGGTGAAAGTCGGAGAGAAGACATATATCGGGAAAGATATTATTCATGCCGCCGTGTTTCAAAAGAACGACGAACGTACCACATACAACATGATCTACATGGATGGAGACAGTGGTAAAAGCTTTGCAAAAAGATTTAATGTCACCGGTGTAACAAGGGATAAAGAATATTTTCTTGCCAAAGAACATGAGAAAAGTAAAGTTCACTATTTGAGTGTAAATCCAAACGGTGAAGCAGAGATTGTAAGGATCATCCTGACACCCGGAGCCAGGGCGCATAAAAAGGAATTGGAATTCAACTTTGCCGAATTGGAGATTATGGGGCGAAGCAGTAAGGGTATCACCGTCACAAAATATCCCATTAAGTCAGAAGGTGTAAAATTGAAAGAAGCCGGTAAGTCAACGATTGCCGGCAAAAAACTCTGGTATGATGATCAGTTTGGTCGTTTGAATGTGGATGAGAAAGGACAATACCTTGGTATGTTCGATGCGGATGATAAGATATTGGTTGTTTATAATGATGGTAACTATGAAATAACGGACCAGGAACTGACGCAAAAATTGGATGCTGATAAAGTACTGTTGATAGAAAAATTTGATCCGGAAAAAATAGTTACTGCTGTGTATGCCGATATGGATAGAAAGCAATTCATGGTAAAACGCTTTAAGATCGAGACAACAACTTTAGGGAACAAATTCTTCTTCATAAAGGAAGGTGAAGGGAATTATGTAGAAGCTGTGACAACCGATGCTGAGCCGATCCTGGCCGTACAACAGGGCAGGGGAGCGCAAATAAGAAAAGGAAAAATGAAATTGGAAAAAATTGCCGAATTATCAGGATGGAGAACAGTGGGGACCAGGTTACTCGATTACAGCAAGAGTGTTGAAATGGAATGGGTCAAATCAAAAGGAAGTGCCCAACAGCAGGAATTATTTTAATAACGCGATTCGCCTTATGAGAATTTGAACAGGAATAGGCTAAGCTGAATTATTCGTCAGGATGATTGTAAAAACGGTTTCGCCGTTCCCTGACTCTACGGTGATTTGACCTCCATGCAGTCTTATGATTCTCCTTGCAAGTGATAATCCTAAACCGAAACCGCTATTATTACGATCTCTTTCCAGGCGATAAAATGGTATGAAAATATTTTCGATCTCATTTTTGGGGATATCATCGCCCTTATTCATCACGGATATCATGATATCAGTTTTTTTTGCGAACAGGGAAACATTCGCCTGTTGATTCTTTGAATATTTGCAGGCATTAAAGATGATGTTTTTTACAGCGATGTGTAAAAGTTCTTCGTTTCCTGCAATTACCAGCTTTTTCTCGCTTTCAGGCAACTTGTTAAAATCGAGTTTTGTTGAGTAACCATTCGTTGATCTGCTTATTTCGGATGAAATGCGTAACAATATCTCATCGATTCGTACTGGTTTGATCTCAATCCCGCCGGGCGTTCCTGAAGCGTTCGCAAACTCTAATAGGGTGTAAGTAAGTTTATTTAGATGTTGCATATCCTGTCGTATCGAAGTCATTATTCTTCTATACTCTTCAGGGGATCTTTCTTTTTGAAGCGAAATGTCCAGTTGGCTAGAAATGGAAGCAAGTGGCGTCGATATTTCATGTGAAGCGTTTGCAATAAAGCGGCCTTGTGTTTCAAAGCTTTCTTTTAAACGATTTAGGAGTTTATTAAGTGATCGTGCAAGATAGTTCCATTCATCAGGGG
Organism: Chitinophagaceae bacterium; assembly: GCA_025929635.1. Lineage (GTDB taxonomy): Bacteria > Bacteroidota > Bacteroidia > Chitinophagales > Chitinophagaceae > VBAS01. Next base: position 6,616 of record JAICPX010000156.1, on the reverse strand, counting down.
AGGTTCCGGTATCAATTCGCTTGGCCAGGTTTTGTGCCGATATCTCATTGATGTCGTCAGCTATTTTGGCGATTGGTTGTAATAACCTGGCGGAAAAAAAATAACCTGCAACCAACGCGATGCAAATTCCGGAAGTAAATGTGGTCAATAGGATATACAGCAGGTCGGATAAACTTTTATGCCCAAAGACGTCATAACCAGCTGCAACAATTATGAGGTCATTCCCATTTAGCGTATAATGATAAAGGACTATGTCCTTTTTATTAAGCATTGTAAAAACCTTTTTTTGCTTTCGAACATCGTCGATTTTGTCAGTTTGAAGGTTAACAACATCTGCTTCATCATCATTGAACGAATAGATCTTTTGATTCGAAGCATCATAGGCTTTGATGGTTTTGCGGGTAAAAGAAATAGCCGTTAATGAATCGATCTTACTAATGATCTTTGGATTGAACAGTTCTTTCCTGCTCAAAAAATTCCCTGTAGTAATCGCAAGGTTTGTCAACCTGGCATCGATATGTTTTTCTCTTTTATCTGCAGCAACTGTATAGATGGCTGCAAAGGCAAACGCCATCAGCAGGAAGACAATTGTCGAGAACAGCAAAGTTATTTTAAGACGAACTGACATGACTTTCGGCATCCTTTAAAATATAACCCCTGCCAACAAACGTATGGATCAGTTTCACATCATATCCTTTGTCCACTTTATTCCTGAGGTAGTTTACATATACGTCAATCACATTTGTGTTGCTTTCAAAATCGTTTTGCCAAACATGCAGCGCAATATCACGCCGTGACACGATCTTATTTTTATGAATGAGCAAGTATTCAAGCAGGCTCAGCTCTTTCGAGGTCAGGTCGATCGGCTTATTTTTTCTGGTAACTTCTTTTGTGTTGATATCCATCACCAGGTCGGCTGCCTTTAGTATTTGCTTTTCTTTGGGTTGGTCCAATAACGGGCGTTTCAAAAATACTTTTACTTTCAATAACAGTTCCTTGAACTCAAAGGGTTTTACGATGTAATCATCGGCCCCGAGTTCATAACCTTTTACCTTATCGTCAAGGTTAATTTGTGAAGTAAGAAAAATGATTGGCACGTCAGGGCTGAGGTTTCTGAAAAGTTTGCACAGGTCAAAGCCGTTTATTCCCGGCAGGTTGATGTCAAGAATTACAAGACTGTATTGATTTGTCCGGAAATGGTTGTAGGCTACCGTACCATTGTTTGCAACATCGGCCTCATAGCCATTTTCTGATAACCCGAGTTGTAAAATGTCGGCAATTTTCTTCTCATCATCTACGATTAGTATTTTCTCAGTTTTCATAAGGATATAAAGGTTAGTTATTTGGGTGCTATTCTTTTTTGTAGGTGGATTCCCCGATCTTAATAATGTGGTTCTTATTTAATGTTTCGATCTTTAGTATATTCGGAAGTTTCCCTTCAGCCCATGAAATGTTTAGCGTATTCGATTCCTTGTCGTAAGTATAAGTTCCCTTGAAGTTGAATTTAGGTTTAGTATTAATCGTTGAATTATAGACAATCGTATTGTTCTTGTTTAATTCTATATAATTATTTTCAAAAGCTATAAAACGATTCACGTCCGGATTGTCGCTATACATTTTATACATACCCAAAGGCGGAAGATTGTTCGAAGCACTATCAGTGCAGGAGATCAAAATTGTAGTGAATGCCGGCAATAATAAAAGAAACCTGCAAGTAGTTTTTTGGCTTGTTTTCATAAGTAAGAATTCGGCGTAAAATTAGGTGTTTGCCATACAAACGTCAAGGTGAAACCACTCGATTTTCGTCGTTGATTTACGATACAATATTGATAACTGAAGCTAAGAAGGCGATAACAATGAATCCTGGTAGATTAAAATAAGATTAACATGAAATTAAATTAAAATTAGACTTTTATCATTTCGTATTACTACTATTTTTTTATAAGAAATTGTACTGCACATTTGTTCCCGCTGAATTTTTAACAACAGATTTTATTTGGATCACCACCTTGATCAGAAAAAAGTTTGTTGATCCGGGCAAATCCTCTGAACAACTAAGTTTCCCTCCTTTATCCTCTCAAAGAATGTAACAGTTACAGCTATTGCTGCAATTGATTAGAAAAACTATTACTGAGCGTTAGCAGACCAACTATATGGTTAAAATTTTTTCTTTAGATAATCCTTTATTTTTTAACACTTAAACTTTTCGTTTATGAGAAAAATTTCGTGGCTCCTGGCCCTCGCACTTCCGGTTGTTATTATCAGCTGTAAGAAAGATGCGAATGAAAACATGGTTTCAGAAGAAGTTACCGCTACAACCGGTAACGGTGCTCCAAGTGGCGCACATTACAATTTGAACATTATTGGTGTTCCCAAAGACAAGAATCCTGATTTCACCGGCGGAAACGGCCATCGGATCTTCGTAAGACTGGAAGGAAGAACAAAGATCCTTTTGAGAGAAGGGGATTTTGATGTATTGGATGCAAATGGTACTGATGGTACGGCTGCTTTCCAGCTTCCTGAACCAGATGCAGGTGATGACGGCGTAACAGATTATTCAGTTTTCGTTCGTGGTCTTGGTAAGCCAGGCGGAAGCTCCATGATGACTTCATGCTATTTTGATCAGCAAACCCAAACTGAATATTGCAGTAGCGGTGAATACGTAGTGACCATCGAAGCTCATGGCAACAACAACAAGTTTACCAACGTAACTAACCAGCTATTGTATGTTTGGGCTGATGTAGATGGTGATGGTGATCTTGACAGAACTGAATTGTTTAGCGATCCTTTGGATGAGTACTACTGGTACTATGATAATAGCGGTCTGAAGCTTGCTCAACTAAGATTTTACCCTAATGTTGGCACGGATGTATGGGAAGATCCTGAATAAATTTAGGCACCGATTACCCTTTTATAATAGGTTTTTATGAAAATGCAAAGAACTCCTTCTGATGAAGGGGTTTTTTGTTTATTGCAATGCCTTTTTATCAACCAGGGTTCGTACTGATTTTGCAGCTGTCAGTACATTCGTTCTTTTTAAAGCCGCTAGTATTATTATCTTTCTTTATTTATAAAGGAGGCATTTTGACATCAAAAGCGATGGTGCTTTTACGACTGTTACTGGTAATGTAATTTTTGATTTTTTGTTTATTTTTATCCACCCTTAATCATCAATGTATTTATGAAAACACTTCGTCATTTTTACCTTATTCTTTTTCCTGTTTTGTTCCTTACTTCGTGTCAGAAGGAAATTTTCGGAGAGATTGATAACAATAGTGGTGGCGGATCATCATATCCTTACTACTTTATCGCCACCATTGATGGAAATCTTATTAAATATGAAGCGGATGATCTTAATAGCCGATACGGATGCGGCACCTCACAGCCTTCCAACGCATTAATACCCGGCGATTTTGATATTTATGAGGGCACGGTGCTGCTTGATCCAATGGATCCGACAAGAAATTCCGTGTGGGTGCACATACTAAAATATTTTGATCATGACCCCACACAAGCCGAAAGAGGCGGCATGATCAAAACAGGGGATTATCTTTATGGTTATAGCGACGTCAGCAGTTCAACTATCAATGGCGCCTCGATAGATTATATTGATGAAAATGGTATTACCTGGTTTTCAGAAACAGGTACACAAAATCCCGGTAACAGTTTTAGAATTGTTGAATTGATTGATAACACTGACGGAAGTTCCGGTAAAATATTCAGGGCGACTTTCAATTGCACACTTTATAACCAGGATGGCAGCAGCAGTATTCAGCTCACAAATGGAGTAATCAGGGGTAAGATATTATCTCCTTAGTAAAATTAATCTTAAGACTTTCGGGAGTTATTTACATTGGATTTTCGATTAGCGGGAGCTTTTTTGATCCTGATCGTTGCACTTTTTTCCAGGTTACTGGTAAGTCTCACCTCATGTCTTTTCTTCCCGTCATCGATGATCATCAAAGCTGTATTGGGAGGAATGGAACCAAGGTTGTCTGCAAACATGGTGATCTCGTTTACTTCTTTGGTCGAATCCAATGGGATGTCAAAATGAACAGACCGGGTGCTAAGTATCCTGTTAAACGCAATTAATTTATCATTTAAGAAAACGGAGATCGAATCGCCATCCACTTCACCATTATCATAAAAATCAACGTTGATAGAATCACCTTCAATGATCAATTCCTGCGCGACGACCTTTTCTCTTTGCTTGTATTGATTACTTACCACATAATTTATAACATTTCTGGGCTGGATTGTTACCGCCGCTACCGTATCTGCTTCAGCAGGACGCCAAACCTGGAAAGTTTCCTTCAATGTCTTTATAGCCGTGATTATAGAATCTTTTTTTAAAGAATCCGTATTTAATTCCAGGGTGAATAAGATCTCGGGGCAAGTGTACTTGTATTGCGGTTTGCTTAAGAAAGAGCCTTTCAGCACAGAGGTCAATTGAGATACTCTCAATGTTGCCGCGAGATTCATTGCACAATCGACATCACGATTGTAAAATGAGCCATAATATGAAACAGGAATATTTGAAATATAAACCAATCTTGTGTTTGAATTATACGTACCGCGAACAGGAATGCTCCTGTAGGTATTCTTAAAAAAATAATTCAGTACGCCTTTTACATTGTTCTTATCCTGCTCAAGGATGAGTTCGATCATGTAATTGCTATAAGTGCTTTTCAGTTTTACATTCGCTGAACCGTACCAATAACCAGACGGTGATTGTGAAAAGAGTTGTAACGAGAACAATACGCCAACAAGAAGTAGTGGTTTCTTCATAGAAAGGGAAGTTATTCAATAACCAGCTTACTTAATAACGAACAAGTACCCGAAAAATTACCTGATAAACCTTTTCATTTCCCGCTCCACATCACGATTTTTGATGGTTTCACGTTTGTCATGTAGTTTTTTCCCTTTGCCAAGCCCGATCTCGACCTTTATCAGGTTCTTTTCGTTGAAAAATATGCGAAGAGGAATTAAAGTATAGCCCTTTTCCTTCAGCTTACCCTCTATTTTCCTGATCTCTCTTTTTTGCAGGAGCAGCTTTCTGTCTCTTACGGGGTCATGATTGTTTACGATGCCATGTGAATACTCGGCGATATGCAGGCTCTTTAGCCAAATCTCTCCTTTGTGAACAATGCAGTAGCTATCATTGAAACTTGCCTTGCCCTGCCGCAATGATTTTACTTCCGTTCCGGTCAAAACAATTCCGGCGACATATTTATTGTCGATAAAATATTCGTAGAAGGCTGAGCGGTTTTTTATCTCCATTATTTAGCGTACCTGAAGACTTTGAATTTATCCATTGGTTTATTGTAAGCGCCGATATAATAATTATCGTTTACCTGGACCAAAAAGGTGCTCGGGCTTCCCATTTCTTTTGCGTCTATATCATCCAGTAATTTATCGGTAATTGTTGTTACGTGACCGTTGGTTGAAGGTGTGAAAGAATCTTTGGAAAACCCCGAATGTAAATACAGGAATTTATTTCTGGTTGACGTGATATAAAAAATAACATGGGCATTATTCACATTCAGGAGTGCAACGGAGCTTAACATTCCTGTCCCGATCGCCAGTAATGTACCACCGAGTCCGACGGTTTCATTATAGCTTCCAAATGTCACAGTCAGGCTGTCTTTCGAGATCCCGGATACAGTTAAAAACCGGGACCCGTTAATCATTCGTAACATAAATCGTTTCTCGTTTTCCAATACCTTTTCCTGGTTTCTTGAACCGTAGGTTCCTTTTTGAACAAGCTCAGAATGCACCAGCCTGGAAATCGAATCTTTTATTGGTACCGCGTATTGTTTTATCTGTTGATCTGAGTTCAGAGAATAAAAATGAAATTCGAACTGATAACTTGAAGAATTATTTATTATCAGCAGCGAATCGTGTATGGTAAAGAATGGCCGTTTGGCTTTATAATAATCGGTTTGAGCAACAGACAGGTGATCATTTACGAAAAAATTATGGTGTTCAATACCCGTCTCATCAATTTTCATTAAATACACTCCAAGGTTGTTTGGCATTATTAACCCTATATAGATCCTTTCATCATCATAAAAAACTTTGCCACCTCCCGGTATATTCATCGGGTATTCCCTATCGGTGCGGTTTACCGCAAAGTAGTTCAGGTATTTTTTGAACCTGACCTTGTTAAGATTGCCGTATTTTTTTTCTTCTTCCCGTGAGAGGTTATGTTCCGGAAGGTCAACTGTTGTTTTTTTGACTGATCCCCCCGGCGTCCATGTGTATAAATTGAGTTTATCTTTTTTTGATGAATACCCGATGATCCTGAGATTTTTCCTGCCGGGTAATACTGCTAACATTCGTTCATCAAATTCGTTTTGCCTAAGTCTTAACTCAAAAACTTTTTCATCGCTCCCATTCTTAAAATCGATGCGATACACAGTAATATCATCCCGATCCCGGAATATTTCAAATACTCCATTTTCCGTTATCATTTCAGAAGCAAAATTCAAAGTATCGCGGGGGCCGGCATAGAAATAGCCGTGATTTTCAATCGTATATTCTTTTAGCAGTTGAAAGGAAGTATCAAAGATCCTGCGAGTGACCTTACGCTTATATTCAAGATCAACATGTATTT
>JAICPX010000525.1 GCA_025929635.1 Chitinophagaceae bacterium | reverse complement strand
TATTGAGGAATTGAAAGAGCATGATGATATCTTATTGTCATTAGTGCCAAGGGAGCGGCTGGAAAAATTATTGAAGGCATTGTTGGATGAAAATGAGTTTTTAAGTCGTGGCGGTATTCGCAGCATCTCAAAAATTCATGAGCATGGTTACAATGTTAATATAGATGGACAAAACTTTGGTCTCGATTATCAGCCCGGTGAAGGAACAAGCGGGCTATTTGGCGGAAACAGTAACTGGCGTGGCCCTGTGTGGATGCCGATGAATTATTTGCTCGTGAATGCCCTGCATACTTATAGTGATTATTACAAAGATGATACAAAGGTTGAGTTACCTACCGGCTCAGGCAATTGGATGACGCTGGGTGAAGTGGCCAATGAAATTTCAAAACGGCTGATATCTGTTTTCCGGAAAGATCAAAATGGTGATCGTCCTGTGAATGATCATTATAACATCTATCGGGATGAGCATTTCAAAAACCTGGTATTGTTCTATGAATATTTCCATGGAGACACGGCAAGAGGGGTCGGCGCATCGCACCAGACAGGCTGGACCGGCGTCGTGGCAGAGTTGATCAACCGGGTAAGCCTAACGGAAGAAATGAAGAATTTATCGATGAAGGAAGAGATGGTAATGTAGCAAGCTTTGGTGCTACTATCACCGGCTGTTGTGTCACTCACTTGTACGTTCGGTAATTCTATTCAACTATTCGTGAGACGTCAGACGCCAGACGTGAGTAAATCCTCAAAGCCGGTCTCAGGTTTCACTTTAACAAGTCACGGCAAACAAAAAAAATGCAACTCAAAAAAGACAAATCCTTTCTGCAAGACTTCAATTCAGCAGTAGAATGCGAATACCTGGAAACAAACGGACTCGGGGGTTGGAGCAGTTCATCCATCGTTGGGGCCCATACAAGACGTTATCATGGATTGCTGGTAGCGGCCATCAATCCTCCCACCGGCAGAATGGTTTTGCTTTCTAAACTGGATGAGGTAATCATAACGGGTCAGGCCGCTGGAAGCGTCCCGACCCGGTTTGAATTAAGTTGTAATCTTTATGCCGGTGATGTACTTCATCCCAATGGCAATCAATATCTCGAAAGTTTTACCAAAGATTTTTTCCCTGAATGGATCTACAATACTGGTACCATTCAGGTTAAGAAAACCATCTGCATGATCCATGATGAGAACACAGTTGTCATAAAATATGAAGTAGTAAAAGCTGATTCAATAGTTACATTGGAGTTATTACCACTCATGGCCGCAAGAGGTTATCATGAACTGGGTCACGCATCACCAAGAATGCACTGGGATGCTGACTTTAACAATGGGATTTTTCATAATCAACCAGATGGGGTAAATAATGTTTATATCTCAGTTCCCGGTTCAACCTATCAACATACGCCAGGATGGTTTAATAATTTCAAATATGGTGTAGAGCAATATCGTGGGCTTGATCATACCGAAGACCTGTTCAATCACGGAATTTTCGTTGTTCAGTTGGAAGAAGGTGTTGAACTAAACATCATCATCTCTACAGAAAACCCGGAGGGAAGAGATGCCAATGATCTGTTCAAACAAGAATTAAAAAGGAGAAAGAAGATACTCAAAGATCAGCCGGATGATGAAACATTACAACAATTGATGCTTGCCGCTGACCAGTTCATTGTAAAAAGGACGGCCCCCTCCAGCTCCGCCGATGGGGGAGAATCCATCGCACAGCCCTCGCCAGATCAAAACTTCATTAGCAAATCGCACTTTTCTAAAAGCGGGAATAGTGGGATGGTGTCCTTCTCCTTCGGCGAAGGTCGGGATGAGGCCTTGGCTACAGTTATCGCCGGTTATCATTGGTTTACCGATTGGGGAAGAGATACAATGATCTCATTGCCGGGCCTCACGCTCAGCACCGGACGATTCGACGACGCAAAGAAGATCCTTGCAGCGTTTGCGCAAAGTGTATCGATGGGCATGTTGCCCAACCGTTTCCAGGAAAAGGAACCTCCTGAATATAATAATGTCGATGGAACTCTCTGGTATTTTATTGCTGTGTACAAATACTTGCAGGCAACTGATGATAAAGAATTTGTGCTGCATGATATTCTTCCTGTACTTAAAGAAATTGTTGACTGGCATTTTAAAGGAACGAGATATAATATACATGTGGATGAAGATGGTTTGCTGTTCGCCGGTGAAGTTGGGCAACAGTTAACGTGGATGGATGCAAGAATTGGAACCTGGGTGGTTACCCCAAGAATGGGAAAACCGGTAGAGATACAGGCACTTTGGTACAATGTCCTAAGAATTTTTGCTGAATTGTTGCGACTGAATAAACAAAAGAAAGATGCCGGGGTAATAGAAGACCGGGCAGCAAAAGCAAAGAAAAGTTTTGACAAACTTTTCTGGAATGCGGAAGTGAATCATTTATACGATGTAATTGACGAGAACAATAAACCTGATGCAACACTAAGACCAAACCAGTTATTCGCAATCAGTCTCCCGTTTGCTTTAATTGAAGGCGAGAAAGCAGAAGCTGTTTTAAAAATTGTAGAAGAGAAATTGTATACCCCTGTTGGTCTTCGCAGTTTGCCCGCAGAAGACGTTCACTATGTTCATCATTATGGAGGCGATCAATGGCACCGTGATTCGTCTTATCATGAGGGGACAGTGTGGAGCTGGTTGCTGGGTCCTTATGTTGATGCATTGATAAAAGTAAAACGTCAAACATCGGATGTGAAAAAACTAATCGACAATTTTAAATACCATTTGAATGAAGCATGTATTGGCCAGGTTTCAGAAATATTTGATGCGGATGCGCCACATCATCCGCGTGGCTGTGTGGCACAGGCCTGGGGTGTTGCTGAAGTATTAAGAGTGCTGAAGGAGTATGAATTATATGATAAAAAAACGGAGAAGAAACAGCGGATGGCAGAGGCTTAATATGCGCCATAATAAACTTTTCAATCGTACAATACAAACTATCTTCGCTTTCGATACAATTATAAAGAAAATTGCCCCGAAATCGGGGCAATTTTCTTTACAGTTATTTTGAAACAAGACCAGTTGCTCCTACCGGCACTCCCTGAACGGTTTGAATACTGCTTAAACTTCCATCATTACTCACAGAAAGGGCACTGATGCTATGATCTCCTGCATTTAGCACATACAGAAACTTTGAGTTGTTACTTAAAGCC
>JAICPX010000177.1 GCA_025929635.1 Chitinophagaceae bacterium | reverse complement strand
ATCACTAGCAGTATACTGTTGACCCAGTGGGTTCGCTGCCGAACAGCAGTCATAAAAAAACCCCGGAAGTAGCCGGGGTAAGTTCTATCACTAGCAGTATACTGTTGACCCATAAGGATTCGAACCTTAACAGACAGAACCAAAATCTGTAGTGCTACCGTTACACCATGGGTCAGCTTTACATCCTTCCCAAAGAATCCCTTTGGGAATTTCTGAATGGGGTGCAAAAATAAGCCTTGACGGCTTTTGTGCCAAAAGGATTTTGGTCTGAATCGCCTTCAGAAGTAAGACCTTCTATGCACCGCTATAAGTTATTGGTCAGCGTAACGGTTCTTGTTTCTTTTTCTTCCCTTTCTTTTAACTCCCTTAATTTATCAAGCGCCCCGGCTACTACATCGCACATAATCGTATATAGAGCACCGTGTTTCTGATTTTCAAAAATATATTCAAGTGCCTTGTTCTCATCAGGTATGATCATTATGGGTAGGTTTGGATTTACTTTCCTAATTCCTTCTTCAAGCAGAGCAATGATCTCCTCGGCAGTTCTTCCTCTCAGGTTTCTGTCGCAACGGATAATGATCTCATCAAAATATTTAGCAGATATTTCGCCCAGCTCACGGATATCTTCATCGCGCCTGTCACCCGTACCGCTGATGATGCCCACCCTGATTGAGTAATCAAGCTTGCTGATAAAATCACAAAGCAGTTTAAGACCATGGGGATTGTGCGCATAATCTGCCACCACGGTGAAATTTTTGAAATGAAAGAAGTTCAAACGCCCCGGAGTAAGACCCGCACTTGGTACAAATGTTTGCAGACCTGTCCTGATATCTTCAATTGTAATATCACGGAAAAGGTAAGTAGATAAGACAGCAGGTAAACAATTTTGTATATTATGAATTGCTTTTCCTTCAAAGGTCAACGGAATATTCTTTACATGCAGCACTCTTATCTTCCAGCTTCCTTTCATCAGTGTTACATATCCATTCTCGAAAACACAGGATAATCCATTTTCAGCAGCATGTTCTTTAATTCTTGGATTATGTTCATCCATGCTGAATAAGGCTATATTACAATCAAGGTCCTTTTTCATTTTGTAAACCAGGTCATCATCAGCATTCAGCACGGCGTAACCATGTTTGAAAACAGTTTCCGGTACTACCGCCTTCACTTTCGCCATTTGTTCAACGGTATGAATTCCACCAAGTCCCATATGGTCGGCTGCCACATTCGTAACTACTGCCACCTCGCAATTCTGAAAAGCTAGTCCCGATTTCAAAATACCTCCCCGCGCACTTTCCAGCACAGCAAAGTCCACAGTTGGGTCCTTCAAAACAAATTGAGCAGAAATTGGGCCGGTACAATCACCTCTCATCATTAACTGGTTTTGAATGTAAACACCATCACTTGTTGTATAACCAACTTTCTTCCCCGCACTTTTGGCAATATGCGCCGTCAACCTCGTTGTGGTTGTTTTGCCATTTGTTCCTGTGATCGCAATGATCGGAATTCTTCCGGCACTTCCTCTTGGAAACAACATATCAACAACCGGCTCGGCAACATTTCTTGGTAATCCATCGGCGGGTTCAATATGCATCCTGAAGCCAGGTGCGGCATTTACCTCCAATATTGCTCCTCCATTTTCTGAAACAGGAGTTTTCAGGTCAGATGCCATGATATCAATTCCACAAATATCAAGACCAACAATTCGTGCTATTCTTTCAAACATGAAAATATTGGCCGGATGCACTTCATCGGTAACGTCACCCGAAGTACCTCCCGTAGACAGGTTCGCTGTTGGCTTTAATAAAATTCTTTTTCCTTTTTCAGGAATAGTTTCAACAGTAAGACCGGCATCATCCAGCATTTTTTGCGTGAACTGATCAAGGGTAATTTGCGTCAGCACTTTTTCATGACCGTAGCCGCGACGAGGATCTTTATTTGTTTCATCGATCAGCCATTTGATATCGTGTATGCCATCACCAACAACCGAAGCCGGTGTTCGCAGGGCGGCGCAAATAAATTTATAGTTGATCACCAGGCATCGAAAATCATAACCCGTTATAAATTTCTCCACGATCACACTGCGGCTGTAGTGCTGGGCAGCCGCAAACGCTTTTAATGCCTGTTCCCACGAAACAATATTTGTTGTATTGCCTTTGCCGTGATTGCCATCGATCGGTTTTATCACCAGCGGGTAGCCATATTTATCAACAGCGTCTTTCAAACCTTCCTCAGTTCTTACCACGGTTCCTTTTGGTACAGGGATCTCGGCCGCTTCCAGCAACATTTTTGTTTCTTCTTTATCACAAGCAATATCAACTGCAATATTTGAAGTTGTAGAAGCGATCGTTGCACGAATCCGTTTTTGATTTACTCCATAACCCAGTTGCACCAAACTTTGCTTATTTAATCTTATATAAGGAATGCCGCGTTTTGCTGCTTCTTCAACGATACATGCAGTAGAAGGTCCCATTCTCGTATCCTCGCGGATCACTCTCATGTTATGAATGTCTTCCGTGAGATCATAATCTCTTCCTTCGATCAATGCCTGTGCAATTCTGACGGAGGCTTTAGCTGCATACACACCTGCATCTTCTTCTATATAACTGAAAACAACATAGTATATACCTGGCTTTTCGCCTTCAGGCGTCCTTGTTCGCCCGAACCCTGTATCCATCCCTGCCAGTGTTTGTATTTCCAAAGCAATATGCTCAACCACATGCCCCATCCAGGTACCTTCATCCACACGGTGAAAAAAACCACCGGGGACACCTTCACTGCAACGATGTTCATAAAGAGTAGGGATCAGTTTTTCCAATCGTTCCCTGAACCCAGGGATCTTATTCGTCGGCATGTTTTCTTTTTCCTCCAGGTCGATCTTCATCTGGATCAGTTTCGCTCTTCTTACACTCCAGTAATTAGGACCCTTCAGCACCTTTATTTCCAGTATTTGCATAATTAAAATGTTGAACCTGCCTGACGGTAGGCAGACGGGGAAGTTATATTTTTTTAGTTATGCCACCAACACTTCACGTATTGTCTACCTTCAGGTCATTCAATATTTTTTCAAGTGACTTTTTTATTTCCAATAGGGTGGATGTCCTACTAAAAAGACGTATAAAATCTTCTCCCAGTACCATACCACTTTCCTGCAGAAATTTAAGTTGTGCAAGATCCGGTTCAAGTAAGTTTTGAAGATATTCAATAAATATGCGAATAGATTTAAGCTGACCTTCAAACATTGCTGTTTGCAGCATAGGTTCAATTTCCTTTCTTGAGAACAGCTTTTCCATCTTTTTGTCTAAATTTATGCAAACCTATTTTATGCCCGAAGCAAATCGTCGTGGATTTCTAAAAAAGGTCGGCACATTTTCAGCAACAGCATTTTTTACTTCGATTACAAAGCCCATGTGGGCAAAAAACCTGGAAGCTGCATTAAGAGATGCAGAAGGAGTTGCTCCTGAAGAACTGGCTGATGAAGAAGATTTCTGGTATTATGTTCAGCAATCATTTACTGTATCGCCCTACCTGATCAATCTTAACAATGGAGGTGTAAGCCCTGCGCCAAAAGTGGTACAGGAAGCAATGAAAAGATATTATGACTATAGTAATGAGGCACCCAGTTATTTCATGTGGCGTATTCTTGACCAGGGTCGTGAACCGTTAAGAAAACATCTGGCAAAAATGGCAGGTTGTGATGTTGAGGAGGTTGCGATCAATCGCAATTCATCGGAAGGGTTGGAAACGATCATATTTGGTCTGCAATTAAAAGCGGGCGATGAAGTGGTTGCTACAAAGCAGGATTATCCAAATATGGTAAATGCATACAAGCAACGAGAGCTTCGGGATAGGATAAAAATGGTTTGGGTAAATCTTGAATTGCCAAGTGAAGATGAAAACTATTTGGTTAATCAGTATGTGAATGCATTTACGCCAAAAACGAAAGTGGTTCATATCACGCATATCATCAATTGGAATGGGCAAATTATCCCGGTAAAAAAGATTGCGGCGGAAGCGCACAAAAGGGGAATCGAAGTAATTGTGGATGGAGCACATAGTCTTTTTCATTTCAATTTCAAAATAACTGATCTTGATTGCGATTATTTTGCCAGCAGCTTGCATAAATGGCTGTATGCGCCTATCGGGAGTGGAATGATGTATGTAAGAAAGAACAAGATCAGGAGCCTGTATCCATTATTTGCAATGGATGAACCCCTGAAAGATGACATAAGAAAATTCGAAGCATTGGGTACAAGACCAATGTTTATTGAGCAAGCGATCAGCAAAGCGCTGGATTTTCATGAAATGATCGGTAATGAGCGAAAAGAAAAACGTCTGCATTATTTAAAGAATTACTGGTTTGATAAAGTAAAGGATGTTCCGAAGGTAAAACTCCATACATCGTTTAGCCCGAAATGGGGCTGTGCTATCGGGAATGTTTCCGTTGTTGGCAAAAAACCCGAAGACCTTGATAGCTTCCTGCTGGATAAATTTAAAGTACATACAGTTGCGATCAACTGGGAAAATATTCATAGTATCCGGGTAACGCCGAATGTGTATACTACTACCAATAACCTTGATATTCTTGTTGACGGGATCAATGCGTTTGTGAAGCAGGTTTGATTTATTTCTCAATTTGAGTTTCTGCAGTCAATCTTCTGTGCACAGCAAGATAAATTAAAGTCAGCCTGTAGAAGTAAATTAGTAATTTGCCTGGCCGTTCCTCCACCTGTTTTTTAAATGAAGTAAAGATGTTGCGAAATTGTTGCAGGTTAATGGAATGGTTGGTCCTCGCTAATTTAACTACCATTAGTGTACTGGCCCAGCGAAATGACAGCGCTGGTACTTTCAATTCAGTAAGATCAAAACATATTTTTTCTATTGGCACCGGAGTTCAGCATGGATTTATTTTTGCCCATTCCCGGGCTGTACAGAATACCAGGGGTGCCAATCCCACGGGAATAGAACTCATTCTTGGCTGGCAAAGAAATGATAGTGAGACCTGGGATCTTTGTAATTGTTTTCCAAAGAAAGGATTGCTTCTTGCTTTCTATGACTATGATGTCAAAATATTAGGGAAGAGTTTTAATGCTGCCTATTTTTTAGAACCCTTTTACAAATTGACCAATAAGAGTTTTTTTTCCTTTAAAGGACTTGCGGGGCTCTCTTATCTTACAAACCCGTTTGATTCAGCCTTAAATCCAACAAACCAATCTTATAGTGCTGCAATAGGAGCTTATTTACTTGTAGGACTGGGGATGTCTTTTCTTGTGAACGAAAGATGGTGGATAAATGGGAGTATTAATTACCAGCACATTTCCAATGGCGGATTACGTCAGCCAAATAAAGGCATCAACTGGCCAACTGCCGGTGTTTCTGTAGTCTATCAGAAGAATCCGAGGCCTTATTATAAGGTGCCGCGAAACAAGGAAAAATTTTGGAAAGACTACCCGATGCGATGGGACCTTGGGATCTTTGGCATTGCCAAACGGGGAACTACTGAGGAGGGATATAACCGTAGAATGCCGCTGATCGGCGCCGGGATACAGGGCGGCAAACAGGTTGGGAGAATAAACATGCTGACATTGGGTGCTGAGGTATATGATGACAAGTCATTGCGGATGCAAATCAAACGGGATTCGCTCCGGGCCAGCGCGATCAGGAGTGGATTATTGATAGGTCATGAGTTTTTGCTGGGAAAGTTTATATTCAGCCAGCGGCTTGGAGTATATGTTTTTAATCAAACACCTTATCACGATCGTGTTTATCACCGCTGGGGTCTGCATTATTTTATTAGTAAAAATCTAGGTGCAGGACTTCAAATAAAAGCTCATCGTCATGTAGCCGATTTTGTTGATTTTCGGCTCACTTATTCCTGGCAGCGATCTGGAAATGAAAATCAGGTTAATAAGAAAGGCCGGTAATTCTACCGGCCTCCAGGCGCTCGCTCATCTAATGTTCTTATATAGTTCGCAATATGCTTTCTTATTTAAATGTTCTCATATAGTTCACAACAGCCCATATATCATTTTGATCAGGGATCTTCTTTTTGAATGTAGGCATATCCTTACGTCCTTCAAGAGTTTTATAAAATAACGCACCATCAGTTTGCTTTTGAAAATCGGGCTTTGTGAAATCACCACTTTCAGTATCCAACTGAGCGGCTTTTGGTCCATCACCTTTTCCTTTTGTACCATGGCAGGATTTGCAATGTTGACTGTACAATGCTTTCCCAGTGGCAAGAGAGGTCGCATCTGATTTTACCGGGTTGGCCATGTTCTTATACTTATCAGGAACAGGCCATGGATCATTTTGTTGCTTTGGCACAAAGGCCATCAGTGCAGTTACCACGATCGCAGTAGACAGGATGGAAATATACTTTTTCATTCTTATTGATTTTTACTATTAAAAAGAGGTTTAAATTTACAAATTAGTTGCTTCTGCTATGATGCTTTTCCAAGTCTTTTGATTTTGAATAATAAAGATACCAGGTAAAATATGGTTCCCCATATGATTAAGATTATGCTGATGGATGATATTACTAAGATCCACGGTGCGTTTCCGCCCGGTGACCATAATGTCCGGCCTCTCACAGGGTTAGGCTTAGGCAGAATTGCCCAGGGAACGGCTTTTGTTATTTCTACGGTGCCATAAGTGGCATCTTCATCCAGTCTTGCGATGAGCGTAATTGTTTTGTTCGCATTTCCCGGAAGATCAGCAGGCAGCTCCCCTGAGATCTTTCCTTCTTCATCGGTTGTAGCTCCTGCTTCAGTAAATGGCAAAAAGTTGAAGGTTCTTTTAATTCCAAGTTTCAATTCTGCACCGGCTGCCGGCAAATATGCCCCTTCTTTCCATCCGGTGACCAGACCTCTGGCAGTTTTAATGGAATCGTCTCCATCGTATTCCAGGTCTATCCTGGCATCAGCGATCGAAATTTGTTCTTCTGTGTCTTCATATTTCGGATCTGCCTCCAGCTTAACAATGAATGTATATTCATGAAGGGTATCTGCGACTTGGTTGAACCAGGCTGGAAAAGTAAATAACGCTTCGCCTTCGTAATTGACAGCAGACTTACTCATCCATCCTGTTCCTGTAGCAGCTTCATAATCTTTTACTTCCGACAGGTATAAGTTCAAAGGGGACCTTATATCACCGACATAGATCGTTTTTTTATTTTCTTTTCGGGTTACTAAAACTTTCATTGTTCTTTCTCCATTTGAAGCAATGGAGTTAAGAAGCATGCTGATTGACAATTTGGAAGCAGTGTCTTTTGTTTCCTGAGCAGTTATACTGGTGCAAAAAATGAATGCGCCAATTACAAACGGAACAAGAAAAACATTATGCACTTTTATTGTCTTATTTACTAATTTATTTTTCATTGCCTTCATGTAAATGTTCATAAATAACATCATTAGAGATGCCCTTTTCTTCAGCCACTTCCCAAACAGAGATGATCGGGAAATAACGGACAAAAAATGTAATTACGAGCAATGCCCCTGCTAACGAGCCGCCGGTTATGGCCCACTCCGGAAATGTTGGCCAATAATGTTTCCATGCTTCCGGTATTTCCTGTACGGGAAGAAAAGACATAGTCGGAATAACGATCAGGTAGCGTTTGAACCAGGCACATACGATGACAAGAACTGCCATAATAAACATGGGGAACGGTTTTCTTCCCTTTGGAAATAGAAGGACTATGATCGGTAATATCATTCCAAAGAACTGCACAGACCAAAACATAGGCGCATAATAGCCTGTAAAAAGCTCATGCAGGTGATGCGCTTCTTCACCTTTCATTTTGTATGCAGGGATCAGGTATTCATTAATTGAGAAATAGGCATAGATCATTGCCAGCAAAGCAAGCAGCTTACCCATCCTGTCGAAATGCAGATTGGTGAGATAATTCTTGAACGAAGGATTAAATCTGCGAAGCAGGTACATCCCTACGACTACGCCACCAGATCCTACTAAAAACGCACCGGAAACAAAATAGGCGCCAAAATTAGTGCTGTCCCAACCGGGGCGATAAGTACTTGCAAATAACCACGAGGTAACCGTGTGTATGCAAAGCGCTACGGGAATTATCATTACTGAGAGAATCAGAATTGCTTTTTTTACGAGCCTGTACTGTTCAGGTTTGTATTGCCATCCCAGTGACAGGATCTTGTACATACTGTGCTGCCATTTTGGAATATTTTTCAGATGGTCTCTGCAGAATGCAATTGATGGAAGAAGTGGAAAGTAAAGTAATAGTATACTTAAGGTCATGTAAGTAGTTACAACCATCACATCCCAAATGATCGGGGACTGGATTCGTCCGTAACGTGCCATATTAAGCATTCTGTCAGGTCTTCCCATGTCCACAATGATGATCAGGCCGGCAAAGATGACGGCGGCCACCGCAATCACCTCAGCGATCCTGGTCAAGGGTGCCCGCCACGGAACTTTTAACAGGTAAAGTATTGCAGTGATCAAAGAACCAACAAGGCTGATGGCTACAAAAAAAACAAAATTGGAAATATAGATACCCCAGAATACAAAATCCCTCATACCTGTTATGATCAAACCATTCCTGAGCTGGGTTGTGTAATAATAAATGCCAACAAGCAGAACGATCAATAACAAACCTGTCCATGCTTTGCCAACCGGCCCAAATTTTCTTGGAAGTACATCTTCATTCAGTTGATGCAACATATTTATTGCATCAACATT
>JAICPX010000082.1 GCA_025929635.1 Chitinophagaceae bacterium | reverse complement strand
CGTATGCTATACACATGTTTTTGTTCTGATCAGTCCTGCGAGTGATAAGAACAAGTAAAGGATCATATCCATGCATTGTAAAAACACGACGATGTTTCCGAAAAATAAACTCATGACTTGGTGTTTTTCTCATTGTATGACTAAAGGTCAAGATTAGTTTTATCAGGTGGTTCTTCTCAGACGAGTATCCTCCTTCCCATCTCTCAAACTTTCCCCAATAGTCAGTGGAGGCGCTCGTTTGGGAAGAAAATATCAAATCCTGTATAGACGGGTCTCCTCCCTGCTTAAGTAATGGGTGCAGCTTTAAGATTGCAAGGAGGGACTCGTCTCTATGTCTGGATCTGATGGAAAAAGAAAAGTGTTTCGTCTCAGGCGAGACGTCTTTCATCTATAGTTATCTGGAGAGCCTGTTGAATTCTTACAATCTTCACCACCTTTCTTTCATCACCCCCGGCGGTCTTGATTTGTATTTGTACGAAACACGATCTATGTATATCGTACAAGAATGACTCCTTGCAGCAACCTTAATTTTTTTATGCTAAAGATCTCTTTGTAACCTTTGTCCGATAAAACTTCTTTCTGCCGGGGATTGGCATAGATCATATAGACAGTTCGGGGATGTTGTCTTACAGATTGTTCTATTTTTTCTGAAAACTTTTCCATGATCTCTTTATTGAACGGATTAAAAAGAAAAAATACGCTGTCTTCGGCATTGATCACATAGTTCAATGCATCCTTACAATAGATATTAAACGTTGTGCCGGGAAATTTTCCTTTTATTTTGTTGATATTCCTATTGGCGATCTCACAAAGTTCTTCTGCAAAATCAATACCGGTGATGTTTGTAAAGCCGTAATGTGCTGCCGCAACCATTATCCTTCCTTTTCCTGAACCTACATCGACGAGGTTTTTTTCATTGGGAAATAATTTACAGAAGCGATCAAGGAGATGTTCGAGAATATAATAATTCAGGGCTTCATAGGGTGAGCTTTTGGTTTTATCACCGTCAGGGATCGTAACCTTATCAAGGCTCACAGGTTTTATGGTATTGATATTATATTTCGAACCACGTTTGATCTCATGCCAGGTAACAAAAAAAGCTAATAGCACGTTCCAATTGAATGCTACATAGAAAAAATTATAAAGATTGTGAAGGAGTTTTTTCACTGCTCACTGATCCGGAAGTCCAGCACCCTCAATTGTAATGTTTTGTTACCGTTCCATTCATTCTCGTCGATCTTAAAAACAATATCAATTGGTTTCGCCACCTGGTAGCTATCGGGTTGCAGTAAATGAAATTTATCAGCCATTTTAAAACCAATTCCCGTGAACGTGATATTATTTTGTTTTAATGAAAACCTGATATGCTCTTCTTTTACAATTTTTGAATAGCCGGTATTCCAGACTTTTTTTGCCACAAAAACCGGGCGAAGGTTTTCGGGTCCAAAAGGCTCCATTTGTTGAATGATATTGTAAAAAGGCCACTGGATATCATTAAAACTGATCTCGGCATCAATAACGATTTCAGGTACCAGTAATTCGGGATGGATAGTTGAAGCAACGATTTCTTCAAATTTATTTCTGAAAGCATCGATCTTATCCAGTTCAAGCGTCAATCCTGCTGCGGCGAAATGACCGCCATAACCGATCAAATGCTCTCTACAAGCATGGACAGCTTCATATAAATTAAAACCCGGAACACTGCGGGCACTGCCGGCGGCATACTCACCACTTTGCGTAAGAACTATTGTGGGACGATGATAATGTTCGATCAATCTTGAGGCGACTATCCCTACAACGCCCTTGTGCCATGTAGATTTAAAAACAACGGTGGACTTTTTCTCTAACCATCCATCGTTTGAGGAAATGATCATTAATGCTTCATCAGTAATATTTCCATCTGCTTCCCTTCTTTCTGTATTATCACTGTGCAACATTTCTGCATAATGCAAAGCCTCCCCGTAAGTTTCAGCAATGAACATTTGTACTGCTTTCCTCGCATCATCCATTCTTCCTGCCGCATTTATTCTCGGCGCGATCATGAATACAAGATTATTGATATGCAGGTCTTTTGTTAAACCGCTTAAGGAACCAAGCGCCTTGATCCCATTGTTAGGATTCTCATTTGCTTTTTTTAATCCATAGTATGCCAATATCCTGTTCTCACCGGTCATGGGAACGATGTCGGCAGCAATTGCGGTTGCTACCAGATCAAGATATTCGTATGCATCTTCCCCGGGCAAACTGAATTGTGGGGCCAATGCCGTGATCAATTTGAAGCCAACGCCGCATCCGCAAAGTTCTTTGTAGGGGTAATTGCAATCTTTTTGCTTTGGATTCAAAATGGCATAGGCCGGGGGTAATTCTTCATCAGGTAAATGATGATCGCAAACGACAAAATCTATTCCCAATCCTTTTGCATATTTGATCAGCTCGATCGATTTTATTCCGCAATCAAGAGAAATAACAAGCGTGTACCCGTTCTCCCTGGCAAAATCAATTCCCAATTTGCTTACTCCATATCCTTCACGATAGCGATGTGGAATGTAAAACTCAACTTCAGCATGGATCTTTCTTAAGAAACGATACATGCAGGATACAGCCGTGGTTCCATCGACATCATAATCTCCGAACACCAGGATCTTTTCATTGTTATTTACCGCACGGATAATTCTTTCAACTGCCTTATCCATATCTTTCATTTGCCATGGATCATGCAATTGACTTAGCTGCGGACGAAAAAAATCCTTTGATTGTTCAAATGTTTCGATACCCCGCTGGACCAGGATATTGCAGATGACAGACGATATTTTGAGTGATTGCTTTAATAGTTCAGCTTTTTGTTTATCAGCATTCAATATTTTCCAACGTCTTTGCATCAGTACTTTCTATTGATCACAAAATTGATAAGATCTTCAAGTCCTTTTCTTGACTCATCCTCCGGAAACTGGTACAGGACATCTTTTGCTTTGTTGTAAAATTCATTCATTTTATCAGAAGCATATTGAATTCCCCCCGATCTTGTAACAATATCCGCTACTTTTTTCACCTGTGAGCTGTCGTTATTTTTGTTTTTTATGATGTAAATGATCTCCCGACGGGTTTCTTTATCACAATTTTTCAGCGTGAAAATAAGGGGCAGGGTCAATTTTTTTTCTTTGATATCATTTCCTGTCGGTTTTCCCACCTTATCACTGGCATAGTCAAAGAGATCATCCTTGATCTGGAAGGCCATTCCGACATATTCTCCAAATGATCTCAGTTGTTCGGTTTTCAATTCATCGTTTGAAGACGACCAGGCGCCTGCTGCACAGGCGGAAGCAAGTAAAGACGCAGTTTTATTCCTGATAATTTCGTAATAAACATCTTCCCCTACATTGAGCGTTCTTGCTTTTTCCAGTTGAAGCAATTCTCCTTCGCTCATTTTCCTTACCGCGTCTGAAAGAATATGAAGTACCCTGTAATCGTTATGATCAAGAGATAACAACAGTCCTTTTGCCAGTAAATAATCACCGATCAGGACAGAAGCTTTGGTTTTCCATAGTGCGTATACCGAAAAGAAACCTCTTCTTTCGGTTGAGTCATCCACCACATCATCATGAACCAGGGTGGCAGTATGTAATAACTCAACAAGTGAGGCAGCCCGGTATGTACTTTCAGTTATTCCTCCACAAAGCCGGGCCGAGAGCAACACAAACATCGGGCGGAGTTGTTTACCTTTCCTCTTTACGATGTATCTCATTATGCGATCCAACAATGGGGCATTGCTCTTTGCAGCGTCTTTAAACCTGGCTTCAAAGCGTTTAAGTTCATTCTCGATTAATGCGGTTGGTAAGTTCATTATAAAAGCAAGGCAATATACATATCAAAAAAAACATTGCAATCATTCCGATGGCATCGGGTGCGATTGCTTTGTAGAACAAATTCCCCAATGATTCTCAGCCAAATAAATAATATAAAAATTTGGTTTTTAAGCATCAAGTTCTATTTTTGCGTATAATTTGGACATTCGTATTCTCTTATCAAAAACTAACTCTCAGTTATGGCAAGCAAAAAGTTCATTCTGTTAGCTGGCATTATTTGTCTGCTGGCATCCGGCATTTATGCTCAGGTAGGCGCAAGCTACGATTTACAAGATTCTTCCCTTATTCCTTCGAAAAGAATGCCTCAGCATTCAGAATTCTTAAACGGCACATATAATTTTCCTGCAAAACCACGTAACCAATGGGAAATAGGTATCAAAGGAGGTATGTTCGCGATCAGCGGCGATGTACCAGGCCAGACTCCTACATTCGGTTTTGGGGCACACGTTAGAAAAGCATTTGGATATGTTTTCTCTTTACGCCTGGAATACATGTACGGCGTCGGAAAAGGTTTGCATTGGTTAGGTGCTAATAATTATGGGCGCAATCCTGCATGGAGTAGCAGATATGTGGCACCGCTGCTCGGGCTACATCCTGCAACTGCCCAGCCTGCATTTTTTAATTCAACAAACGGTGCATTATTAACTCAGGCTGATGGCATTGATAAGGTGTTTTATAACTATAAAACAAAAGTTCAGGATCTTTCTTTACAAGGGGTTGTTACATTAAACAACATCCGTTTCCATAAAGCCAAGACCGGTTTTAACCTGTATGGTTTCGGTGGAATTGGTGCCACTGTTTATCGGGCTGATATCAATGCCCTCAATGAAAGTGGCAATCCTTACGATTTTTCCACCATCCCGGATGGTACGCATAAGACAAGGAAAGATACCCGTGATGATCTGAAAGATCTATTGGACGACACGTATGAAACACCGGCCGACAATCATGGGCCACGCAGACCAAAACTTTTCAATAAAACACTCAAGCCAACCGGAACTGTTGGGGTCGGTATAGCATTCAAGCTAAGCAACAGGCTTAATCTTGCACTTGAAGATCGTGTTACTTTCACCAAGGATGATCTTCTTGACGGGCAGCGTTGGCAGGAAGCCGATCTCGGTACACCGGCGCTTACCCGTGATTTTGATAGCTATAACTTTTTATCTCTTGGCTTAAATATAAACATCGGTGCTAAAGCAGTTGAACCGCTTTGGTGGTTAAACCCGCTTGATTATGCCTACAGCGAGATCCGCAATCCTCGTTTGATGCGTTTGCCAAAACCAGTTCTGCCTGACAGCGATCTTGACGGCGTGACTGATCAGTTCGACCAGGAGCAAACCCCTGAAGGTTGCCCGGTTGATACACACGGCGTATCACGTGATACGGATGGTGATGGCGTTCCTGATTGTAAGGATAAAGAATTGATCACTCCAACATATTGCCAGCCGGTTGATGCCGATGGTATAGGTAAATGTCCCGTTCCTTGTCCGGATTCAACATGTTTCGAAGGGTTGAGACTTGGCGGTGATTGCGCTCAAACGTTGGGTGCATTACCAAGTGTGACCTTTGGCAGGAACTCAGTGAGACTTAGCGCTGATGCTCAGAGACTACTTGCAGTTGTTGCTGACCGTATGCGTAATGCTCCTGGTTGTAACGTAGTTGTAACTGGATATTGCGCAGGTAATAAAGTTGAACAACAAAGAAGCTGGGATAGAGTAAATGCGATCATCAACTACCTGATAGAAAAAGAGGGGGTAAGCGGCGACCGCCTGATCTTTAAATATGCCGAAGAGGGTGGTGATTGCGACACGGTTGATCTACGACCGGCTAATCCTGGTGAAGAGGGACCAAACACAGTTCCTGCCCCTCACCCACAATTAAGAAGAAATTAATAAACCTTAGTTTTTGATATTGTCAAAGCCCTCCGGATTTTCGGAGGGCTTTTTTATTCTGCCGAGCCCCTATTAAAGCATCAAACATCGACGTATATCGGGGCGAAGCAAACCCCTCAATTACGGAAGTGTATAAAAATGTTAAGGAGTTGCTTCGTCTCGCGGAAAGAGAACTTGCAAGGTTGCGAATGAAAGCTATGACGAATAAAAGCCTTCAATTGGGCTGGAACTTTGAAATTGTGGAGTTTGCTTCGGCCCGATAAAAGCGGGGAACAACTTTGCGAATCCTGTGTCATCCCGCTTTTATCGGGCCTCGCAAGTAGTTTACAATAATCTTAACCTCACGCCTTTGGCGTCAATTTATTTTTACCCCAGATTTGCCCAATTAAAGCTATCTTTGCCCACTTTTTATGAGATGTTTCCTTTTACTAATTATTGCAGGGTTATTAGGCAGTTGCAGCGGTATCAACAAGGTTTTAAAAAGCAAGGACCCGGAATATAAGTTACGCATGGCCGAAGGCTATTATGTAAAAAAGAAGTACCATTTTGCGCAGGCACTTTTTGAAGACGTAATGCCAAATTACAGGGGTACCCCGGAATTTGAGAACATCTATTATAAATATGCCTACTGCGCCTATTATCAAAGGGATTATTTGAACGCAGAAAACCTTTTTAAAAGTTTCCTCGAGGCTTTTCCCAACAGTACAAAGGCTGAAGAGCTGGATTATATGAGGGCTTATTGCTTTTATAAGATGTCTCCTAAAATACCATTGGATCAAAGCAATACCGTAAGAGCAATGGGAATGTTACAGACATTTGTCAATACACACCCGAATTCTCCAAGGAACAAAGAAGCCAACGAGTTGATCGATATTTGCCGGGTCAAACTGGAAGAAAAAGAGAGATTGGCGGCCCAGCTTTATTTTGACCTTGGCCAATTCAGGGCGGCAGGTGTAGCGTTTACCAGCTTATTGAATACCTTTCCGGATTCGCAAAAGGGGGATGAATACAAACTAATGGTTATAAAATCTTATTTTAAATTTGCTGAATTGAGTATTGATGAAAAGAAAATGGAGCGGTTTGAGCAAGTGATCAGCGAATGTAATGATTTTGTCGATCGTTTCCCGGACAGTAACCTCGTGAAAGAAGTCGAGAGCTATATTTCATTATCAAATAACAATATTAAAAAATTGAACAATGAGCAAACTAAGACGTCAACTTAGTGTTGGTACCAGTAACATAGTTGAAACCAAAAATCTGAATGATATAAAAGAAAAGACAGGCAACCTCTATGAATCTATTTCTATCGTTGGAAAAAGAGCCAACCAGATCAACATATCGTTAAAGGAAGAGCTGCATAACAAGCTTGAAGAGTTTGCAAGTCACACCGACAGTCTGGAAGAGATTCATGAGAATAAAGAGCAGATCGAGATCTCAAGAGCCTATGAAAGGATGCCCAATCCTGCCCTGCTGGCTACACAGGAATTTATGGAAGACAAGGTGTATTTCCGTAAGGGGGAAGATGAGCTTTTTAGTTAAGAAACCGACAGTTATTCGTTTACCATTAAAATAATTTAGCGTTCCGATGATCCGGGACGCTTTTAGTTTCTGATAGTTAATTTTAATTTTATAGCCGGAATGTTGAACGGGAAAAAAATATTGTTAGGGGTCACTGGAAGCATTGCAGCGTATAAAGCAGCTTTTCTTGTACGCTTGCTTGTAAAGGAAGGTGCCGAAGTAAAGGTGATCATGACGCCTTCGGCTTCTGATTTTATTTCAAAGCTTACACTTTCAACATTATCGAAAAATAAAGTATTGGTTGATCTGTTTGATGAAGAGTCATGGGCTAATCATGTTATGCTTGGGCGCTGGGCCGATATAATGCTGATCGCTCCCTTAAGTTGTAACACACTGGCTAAAATGGCGCATGGTCAGTGTGATAATCTGTTGCTCGCCGTATATCTCTCGGCCACCTGTCCTGTCGTTGTGGCTCCGGCAATGGATGAAGATATGTGGCATCATCAGTCAACAAAGGACAACATACAAAAACTGGTTGAATACGGAAATAAGATAATACCGGTAGATAAAGGCGAGCTGGCGAGTGGATTGGTTGGTGATGGTCGCATGGCGGAGCCAGGGAATATTGTAAAATATCTTGAAGAAGATTTTTTTACTTCTAAACAGTTAACAGGAAGGAGAGCTTTTGTATCCGCGGGGCCGACGTATGAACCATTAGATCCTGTTCGCTTTATTGGTAATCATTCTTCCGGCAAAATGGGCTTGGCACTAGCAGAAGAATTATATGCAAAAGGTGCTGATGTTACTTTGATCATGGGCCCTTCCTCACTCAAGTTGCCGCCAAATGCCTGCCTGCCGGACGGACAGGGAATTAAGATCGTCCGTGTAAGTACTGCAGAAGAAATGTATAATGCCTGTACGCAACAATTTGAAAGATCGGATATTGGTATCATGGCGGCAGCCGTGGCCGATTACACTCCGGTAAATGTAGCTGCAGACAAGATCAAAAAGACAAATGCTGAGCTTGTGATCGAACTAAAAAAAACCAGGGATATCCTGCAGAGCCTTGGACAAAATAAGTCCGCCAAACAGGTACTGGTAGGTTTTGCCTTGGAAACCAATAATGAGAGAGATTATGCTTTGGGAAAATTGAAATCAAAAAATGCCGATATGGTGGTGATGAACTCATTGAATGATGAGGGTGCAGGTTTTGGAACCGATACAAATAAAATCACCATCTTTGACAAAAGTGGTAAGGAGTTCAGTTATGACCTTATGTCAAAGAAAGAAGTTGCAAAAAATATTGTTGAAACTATTATCCAATTATACTATGCTTAAAAACTTTTTTAGCCTCATCATGGTTTGCTTTGTTTGTTTATTTTCCCATTCGCAGGAGATACAGGCAAAGCTTACAGTGAATGTAAATAAGGATAAGATCCCCTCTACGGTAGATAGAAAGATTTTCATGACACTACAGGCAAACCTTACAAATTTTATCAACAACAGGAAATGGACAAATGATGCTTTTCAAACCTCAGAAAAGATACAGTGTAATTTTTTGCTGAGTATAAATGACGTGGGAGCGCCCAATATATACAAGGGTACGCTTACCGTGCAGGCTGCCCGGCCGGCATATAATTCAACCTATCAATGCCCCTTGATAAATTTTATTGATGATAATGTTGCATTCAAATATGTGGAATACCAACCCATCGAGTTCAATGAGAATCGAATCCAGGGAAATGATGCACTGGTATCGAACCTCACGGCGGTTTTTGCCTATTGGATCAATATCATCCTTGGATTTGATTATGATTCGTTTTCATTGCGTGGCGGCGACCCTTATTTTGTCAAGGCACAAAACATCGTCAGTAATGCACCGGAAGCGGGTGAAATCTTCGGCTGGAAGAATTATGAAAGTCAAAGAAACCGTTATTGGCTCACAGAGAATTTGAATAACAACAGGTTTGCACTTTTTCATGATGCGTTGTATTCTTATTACCGGAATGGAATGGATCTCTTATACGAAAATGAAGACGAAGGAAGAAATGGCATCATAAATTGTCTTAATTATTTATCAACGATTCAGAAGGAGAACCCTAATTCAATGATCATGCAGTTCTTTTTCCAGGGAAGAAGCACCGAACTGGTTAAAGTCTTCAGCAAAGCAAATAAGGATATAAAAGACCGGGCGTTGAATCACCTGTTAAAACTGGATGTTACCAATGCCCGCCTTTATAACGAATTGAAGTGAAATACTTTCTTTTCATATTTCTTTTAATTTCTTTTTTTGGATGTACGAGAACTAACCGGATACCAAAGGATGTTATCCGGCCAAATGACATGCGTAAGATCATGTGGGACCTTATGCGTGCGGATGCGTACGTTTCTGATTTTATCATGAAAGACAGCACCCGCGATAAGAAAGCAGAGAGTGCCATTTTTTATGAAAAAGTATTTGCCCTTCACTCCACAAACCAGGAGGCTTTTAATAAAAGCATGGCATTTTATGAAAGCCGGCCCGACCTGTTAAAGATCATCACTGATTCATTAAGAAGCGATGAGAAGAAAGTGCAGACTTACCAGGATTATAAGAAACCCCAGCAGCAAACAGATACCACTGCAAAAAAGATAAAGCCAAACAAGAACCTTATCAGGAAATAAGAAGTGACTTAGTTTGTATTTATTACACCCCGACTACCAGCGGCCTGGCACGGTGACACAACACCGCAACGATTCAGCTGTATTTTCTCCGTGTTACTCCGTCGCAATGTGTCTGCATAGGCATTTTTATTAAGTATGTTTTCAATCGGGGACACGATCAGTAAGCAATGCTCCACTTCCCCTTATTTTTGCTAAATAAAAATCTGAAATGAATAAAGTTGTAAAAGACGCCGATGCAGCTATTCATGACATTGGTGATGGAGCTACAATAATGCTGGGCGGGTTTGGTCTTTGCGGGATTCCTGAAAATAGCATTGCTGCGCTTAAGAGAAAAGGGTGTACCAATCTCACGTGTATTTCAAATAACGCCGGCGTAGATGATTTTGGATTAGGATTATTGCTAAAGACAAGACAGATAAAAAAAATGATGAGCTCATATGTAGGAGAGAATGAAGAATTTGAAAGACAATTATTAAGTGGTGAACTGGAAGTTGATTTGATACCCCAGGGTACGTTGGCAACCAGGATACAAATGGCAGGAATGGGTATCCCGGCATTTTTTACACCTGCAGGGTATGGAACAGAGATAGCAAAAGGCAAAGAAGTAAAGGAATTCAATGGTAAAATGTATTTAATGGAAAATGCGTTGCACGCGGATTTCGCGATTGTAAAAGCATGGAAAGGCGACCTGTTTGGAAATCTTGTTTTCAGAAAAACAACGCGGAACTTTTCCTCTTCAATGGCCAAAGCTGGAAACATAACGATTGCCGAAGTGGAGCAATTGGTAGAGCCAGGGCAATTGGATCCTGATCATATTCATGTTGCGGGAATTTATGTGCACCGCATCTTCGAAGGAAGCAATTATGAAAAGAGGATCGAGAGAAAGACTGTCCAGATAAAGAAATGAGGTCTGAGGTCTGAAGTCGGAGGTCAAAAGTAAAAATTGAATAAACAGATCAACATATAGTTTAATAATAAATAATTAATAATTAATAATCAACATGCCTCTTGATAAATACGGAATTGCAAAAAGAATTGCACAGGAGTTGAAAGATGGGATGTATGTGAATTTGGGAATCGGGATCCCGACGCTTGTGGCAAATTTTATCCCAAAGGGAATAAGCATTGTATTGCAAAGTGAAAATGGAATGTTAGGTATGGGTCCTTACCCGGTTGAAGAGGAGATCGATGCTGATCTTATTAATGCGGGAAAAGAAACGGTAACTATTTTACCCGGTGGTGCATTTTTCGATAGTGCAGAAAGTTTTGGAATGATAAGAGCCGGGAAAGTTGATCTCACAGTATTGGGAGCAATGGAAGTAAGCGAAACGGGAGATATTGCCAACTGGAAAATACCGGGGAAAATGGTAAAGGGAATGGGAGGGGCCATGGATCTTGTCGCCAGTGCCAGGAATATTGTAGTGGCGATGATGCATACAAACCCAAAAGGCGAATCGAAATTGTTACCTGCCTGCCAGCTGCCTTTAACCGGAATAAAATGTGTGAAGCGGGTTGTTTCCGACCTGGCAGTACTTGACATTACTCCAAATGGTTTTAAGTTGATCGAAAGAGCACCCGGTGTAAGTATCGAGGAAATAAAGTCTAAAACTGCGGGTAAATTGACGATTGAAGGGGAGATTCCGGAAATGAGGATTTGAGGTCTGAGGTTTGAGGCCTGAAGTCTGAAGTCGGAATTCAAAGCGTAAAGTTTTTTCAGTACAATACTGCGGCTTGCTGCCAATCTTGCGGCTACCTTGTCGCTACCTTCTTGTATACTTCTTGCATACTCTAAACGGGAGGATGGGCCTTTTATACGAGAAGTATACAAGAAGGTAGCAAGAAGGCCTTATAATGGTAGTCATTGTCAACGATTTGGGTTGCAGAGCTAGTTTGCTCAGATTCTGCCAAAAAGTCAAATTGTGAGACGGGACTCGCCGATTTTAAGTTCGTCGAAAGAGCAAGCCGGGAAACATATTGAAGAAATAAAATTGAAGTCTCCGGTCTGACGTCTGAAGTCGGAAATTAGAAGTATTAAGGTGAAGGATAATTATGTTATGCATTTCACATTTTGTCCAACTCCAATTTGTCAGCAAATATTTTTTGTTGAAATCAAAAATCTGGTCTGGCTTTCTAGAAGAGATCACTTAATAGTATGAGACATTTCATGCCCTAATCAACAAGGTTATTTTTTACTGCAAAGAAGACAAGACCTGCCGTATTCCTGCTCCCAAATCTTTCCATTAAACGATCCTTGATGGCTTCTACAGTTCTCGCACTGATCTCCATTTTCTGGGCAATTTCCTGGGCAGTAAATTCCATGCAGATATAGCGTAACACATCTCTTTCCTTATCATTTAAGGTGATCTCGCTGTTCAGCGATGGCACTACTCGTTGACGCGCATGGGAGCGTTTTAATAAAATACGGTTTACAAAATTGTTCAGGTAGTAACCCTTTTCATAAACATCCATAATGGCTCTCCTGATCTCCTGCGGCTCTGCATTTTTCAGCAGATAACCATTGGCGCCGTTTTCCATCATGTGGTAAACGAATCTTTCGTCCTCGTACATGGTCAGTATGACAATTTTGATCTGCGGGTATTGTTTACTGATGATCTTGGTGGTTTCCATTCCATCTTTCCCGGGCATGCGAAGATCCATCAGAACAACATCGGGCTCATGAGCGGGGATACCTTTTATTAGTTCGTCACCGTTTTCTGCCTCCAGCACAAACTTTATATTGGTATAGGGCCGTAGTGAGAGAACCACTCCCTTGCGAAAGATTTTGTGGTCGTCAGCAATTGCAACTTTAATAATTCCCATAGTGATCAGATTGCCTCAAAAATATTAATTAAATCAAAGCCGGTAACAGATAATTGGTTCAGGGTTCAATTACGAACTATACGGATCATCTTTGGGTACTTCGATCGTCACTTTATAATAGGTCTGTGAAATGTCTTTTTCAAATAGGATCTCGCCCTGCAGTAATCGTATCCTGCTCCCGATATTCTTTAATCCCAATCCTATATTGCT